>JANTHG010000042.1 GCA_024762535.1 Calditrichaceae bacterium | reverse complement strand
GCCGTAAAAAGAGTGATTTTTAAAGAAGCACGCATAACGGTTTATCCGTTCGTTAATAATATAGCGCGTCCGTATCGCCGGCGCCTTCGCGCAGAATTTCCGGTTCATCTGTGCTAAAATCAACAATCGTGGAAGGCTGATTAAACATGACTCCTGCGTCTAAAATCAAATCGATTTCGTTGCCCAGCATATCGGCGATTTCATGCGGGTCGCTAAAATAACCGTCCGTACCCTGTGGAACACTGGTACTCAAAATAGGGCGACCAAGTGCATCCACCAGGGCATGGGGCACATCACAATCTGGTATGCGCAGCCCAATCGTTTTTTGTTTGGTAAGCATGCGTTTGGGAATTTCGCGCGAGGCGCGCAGCACAAAGGTGTAAGGCCCGGGCAGAACCCTTCGCATGATGCGGTAAGCCTGGTCCGGGACAATGGCCCAGCGAGCAATATTTTTTAAATCGCGGCAGATAAAACTGAGCTGTTTATGTTTAGAAGCCTTTTTTAACTGGATAACCCGTTCAATGGCTTTTTTATTGAATAAATCCACGCCTATTCCATAAATGGTATCAGTGGGATAGACAATAATACCGCCGTTGTCCACTATTTCGGCTGCTTCCGCAATAATACGCGGATTAGGTGTTTCTAAGTGAATGGTTCGAATCAGCGTTCCCATGTTTTCCCCGTAAAGTAAGAGCGATAATTACAAAGTTTTTAAGTACGACGCAAACAAAAATCCGGAAGTAAAACGAAAGGGGATTTAAATCCTGCCTGCTGAAACCCAATCAGCGTTTACAATGCAGTCATTTAAATTATTTAATCCGGTTGAACCATATCCTGCGGAACTACCCGGTTATCGAATTCTTCCTCCGTAAGGTACTTTAATTCCAGGGCTGCCTGCTTAAGCGTTTTTTCTTCGAGCCAGGCTTTTAGAGCAATTTCCGCCGCTTTATCATAGCCGATATGTTTATTGAGAGCCGTTACCAGCATCAGCGAATTGTTTAAATGGGCATCAATTTTTTTGTAATTCGGTTGTAGTCCGTTAAGCGCATGTTCCGTAAACGAGGCGCAGGCGTCCGCCAAAAGCCGGATGGATTGCAGAACATTAAAGGCCAGCAGCGGTTTAAACACATTCAGTTCAAAATTCCCCTGAGAACCGGCCAGAGCGATGGTAGCATCATTGCCGATTACCTGAGCCGCTACCATAGTTACCATTTCGCTTTGAGTTGGGTTCACTTTTCCCGGCATAATGGAGCTCCCCGGTTCATTAGCCGGCAAAATCAATTCACCCAGTCCCGAACGCGGTCCCGAAGCCAGCCAGCGAATATCATTGGCAATTTTCATCATGGCTACAGCCAAAACCCGCAGCGCACCGGAAAGTTCCACAATGGCGTCGTGAGCAGCCAAAGCCGCAAACTTGTTTCTGCTTACCGTAAAAGTGTGTTTGGTAATTCGGCTGATTTCTTCTGCCATCTGCACATCATAGCCGGAAGACGTGTTTAAGCCGGTACCCACTGCAGTTCCGCCAATGGCCAGTTCCGAAAGATGTTTAAGCGAATTAGCAATGGCTTCGTGCGCCATTTTGATTTGCGCCGCATACCCGGAAAATTCCTGACCTAAGGTCAATGGAGTAGCGTCCTGCAGGTGTGTCCGCCCTATTTTGACAATTGACTGAAACGCCTTTGCCTTTTCAGCAAGTGCTGTTTCTAATGCACTTAAAGGAGCATGTAACTGTTCCTTGATGGCCAACACAGCTGCGATGTGCATGGATGTGGGAAAGGTGTCGTTCGTGGACTGGGACATATTTACATGGTCATTGGGATGAACCGGTTTCTTTTTACCGCGCTCACCACCCAAAAGTTCACTGGCGCGGTTGGCAATAACTTCATTGACATTCATATTAAATTGCGTGCCGCTGCCGCTCTGCCAGATAACCAGTGGAAAATGCTCGGCATGTGTGCCCTCAATTACTTCATCAGCGGCAGATTCAATGGACGCTGCCAGCTTAGCATCCAGTTTGCCCATGGCTGCATTTACCCGAGCGGCCGCTTTTTTTACCATGGCATGTGCCCGAATCATTTCCGGTGGAAAATATTCTCGTCCTATTTTAAAATTTTCTTTGGCCCGCTGGGTCTGAGCGCCGTACAACGCTTCGTCCGGTACCGGTACTGTGCCTAAGGCATCTTTTTCTATTCGCATTTCTCTGAATCTCCTTTAAAAATAAAAAACCCTTTTTCCTATTCACTTAAGATAGAAAAAAGGGTAAATATTCCCAAAATTTGAGAAGAAGGTTTAACCCATTAATTCTTCCGCAATTTTAGTGGATTTTTCGAGGATTTCTTTATGCATACTCTTGCCGTGAGAATCCATGGTAACGACCACCGGAAAATCTTCCACTTCAATTACCCAAAAGGCTTCCGGCGTACCGAACTCTTCTAACTTGTGTACGGTACGTACTTTTTTAACAGCGTTGGCAATCAGCGTGCCGGCGCCGCCCACCGCGTGAAAATAGACCGCGCCTGATTTTTGCAGACCGGCTGCGGTTTTGGGTCCCATACCGCCTTTGCCGATAATGCCGCGTACCTTGTATTCTTCAATCACATCCGCCTGATACGGCTCTTCACGGGCGGAAGTGGTGGGGCCGGCGGAGACAAACTGCCAGTTGCCGTTTTCATCTTTTTTGACCACAGGGCCGCAATGGTAGATAACCGATTCTTTTAAGGCTTCACGGATAAAATCCGGCCGCTCTTCAATCATCAGTTTGTGAGCGGCATCCCGAGCCGTAACAATCACTCCGGAAAGAAGCACAGAGTCACCCACATGCAACTTACGAATTTCTTCTTCGGAAATGGGCGTTTTTAATTTAATCATAATACACCTCACCCTCTTTAATCGTCATGGATTTACGCCGGAACGCCCAGCAATTGTACGAAATAGCCACATAAAATGTAGCCGGATGGCGGTCCTGCGCAGCAATAAATACATCCATCACCGTAGTTTTTCCACCAAATCCCATGGGCCCGATTTCCAGCTTGTTTAAATCTTCCAAAAGCTGCACTTCCAGTTCTGCCAGTTCTTTACGTTCGCTGCGCTGACCCATTTTACGGAAAAATTGTTCCTTGGAAAGCGTGTAAGAAGTATCGCGGCCGCCGCCGATGCCTACGCCAAGGGTGCCCGGTGCGCAGCCCAGACCCTGGGCCTTGGTTACAGCGTCGATGATAACCTTACGTACGCCTTTTAAATCCCGTCCGGCATTAATGGGCTGGTGCGGTAATTTGTACTGAGTGCCCACATTTTCACTGCCCCCGCCTTTCAGCAACAGGCGGATGCGTACTTCATCTTTATCCCATTGATGGAAATGAATATACGGCGCATTCACACCTACATTGTTTCCGGAATTTTTCGAGGTTACCGGGTCCACCGCATTAGGACGAAGATATTGTTTGGCTGTGGCTTCTTTGGCCGCCCATTCAATGGCATCGCGGTATTTTTTCTCCGTATCTCCCACCGGAAAATCGATATAAAATACCAGCGACCCTGTGTCCTGACACATGGGTGTGCTTTGTTTGCGTGCCATTTCAACATTTTCGATAATGGTGTCAAAAACGTTGCGGGCAGGCGTGCCCTCATCTTCTTTATCCCGGGCCTTACGAATTGCCGCTTCCACATCCGGAGATAAATCGGTTGCAGCGCGTCTGAGTAGTTCCAGGATTGACTCTTTAAGTTCCATTCTGCAGACTCCTACGGTTTATGTTTTGTAAACAGATAATTACGATACATCTCGGTTCCAACAGGCTCGTTAGTATGCGCTTGCCTGTCCATTAAGTCACACAGGGAATTTACGTAATTCGATTTGAAACACAAAGTAATGTTACAGAAAAACAACAAGTATTTTTTATGTCAAGAAAATTGAAGGAGGTGTTCACATTCTTTTTCTTCTTTAAATCAGAAAAAAGACATCCCTGTCTTTTTTTTTAACTCGATCTATGTTATATCGACATTCTCTTCTGAATTTACCTCCGGACAACAACGATATTCCTGTGATTTTTCCAACAATTCAATTTGTTTTTCCAAGAGAGCATTCTCCAGTGTTTTTCGATTCACTTCCAGTTCAATTTCCGTTTGCCTGTTGGATTCACAGGCTTCACAGTCATCCAGACAGCTTTTAACTATTACGCCTGCAGTAGGGATTGATGTTTTAAATTCAAAAGAAAACTCTCTGCGGCTTTCCGGAGTCATTTCGTAGGTTTTCCCATCCACTAATCCTGTTTGGGCCAGGTCTTCACCCACTGCAAGCAAGGCACGCTCCTGCAGATAATCGGGGATCGGAGTTTGCTGAATCGGGTATATTTGAGGATTACTGGCCATGTTTTGTCTTACAACAATTTGCGGCATGGTATGTATTGTAAATTTAGCTTCCTGCTCTACACTTTGCCGGGCCATTTCTTCTGTTGATAAGCGCTCCTTATTTGTGGCTAATATACTATTTGGAATTACAGAGACGCCTCCGGTCGGCTTTACAGGAAGCGTACTAACACGTGTATTACCGGCAGGATCTACCACTCGTCTTTTAATAGCTACAATTTCAAAACGGATTGTTTGAGTTTTATTAAGCTGGTAGAACAGGTAGGTGAGGGCGTGACACTTGTTTGGATTCGAAAATAGGCGGGAAGAAGATTCGAAATGATTTTCCGTTTCCCCTTCTTTGTGTGTTCGGGACTGAACCTCACCAATAGAAACCGAGTTTTGGGTCCGGGTCGCTTCTACCGAGCTGTTATGCGAGGCTTCTGCATGATGCTTTAACTCATGCAAAAAAGAATGTACTGAGCTGGCTGAATGAGTACCTTTTACGTCAATATCTGGTCTGCTAAATATGGATCCCAGTATACTGGACGTGCTGCCATTTCCATTGAAAGTGTTTGTATCCAGAGAAGAAGCAGTTGAAGAATCCCGTACGCTTAAATCAGACATAAAATGGCTCATCGACGCCATGTAATAACGTTCTTCCGATGCCTGTTCCTGCCGATAGCTTAACTCACTTTCGCTGTCATAGGAAAATTTTGAGCGGCGATCCATAGTAAACAAACGCACTTTTTCTCCGGGGAAAAGCGTTGTACTGTACACTAAATCTCCCAGTGCAATTTTTCCGGTACAGCGTTGTAACCGTGCTTTAATTAAAATTTCAACGGGTATGGTGTACTCCTTTTTTTCCACCAAAATCGTTTTTTGCTGTACCAGCCGATAGTGAAAATCGAGATAATCGCACCCCTTGTCTTTGTCCAAACCGGGACAACAAGGAACTTCCATATTCTTTGCCATGCTTCCGGTCGCCTGTTTTTGTGTTTCTTTTACTTTAGGCATAGTACCTCCTGCATGTTAATGAATTAGAATAGTAAGTTATCGGTCTAAAATACGCATTAAATATGGAAATGAAAGGAATAAATAAAAAAGGTGCTTTTTAGGGAATGGTTTACAACAAAAAACCCCATCGAAATAAATCAATGGGGTTTAGACTTGGTGCGAAAGGGGGGATTCGAACCCCCACGTCCGTAAGGACACTAGACCCTGAACCTAGCGCGTCTGCCAGTTCCACCACTTTCGCAACAGAGCATCTAATATAATAAAGATTTTATAGCAACGCAATCCGCCCCAAAAAGAAATTAACTTTGTTCACAGGTTGCCAGACGTTTCTTCAAAATGGTTATTTCATCCCGTAAAGACTGCATTTCCGTTTCTAATTTTTCCGCCATATCCTTGCGGATTTCCTGTTCCTGATGCTCAAACGCCTCCAGCATTTTATAGTCAAATGAGAGAGCATTACTTTTGGAAAGAATAAACTTTTTTTCTTTATAAGAATATTGTCCGCATTGCACAATAAGAATGTGACGCGAACCAAGATTCAGCGCAACCGCTTCCAACTGTATTTCCCGACCGGCCGGGCCTTTTTCGGTCCAGGTACCGGATTTTAGGCGGATATCTTCCTCACTATTCCAAAGCTCATGCGCATCTTCTAAAAAATTAGCTAAAAACAAGAAACGCTTACTCAGCTTTAACGGCTTGCCTTCGGAAATCTTTCCCTCATAAATTGTATGAAACCACTCCGGTAACCTGCCTAAAGCCTTAAATGCCCCATCATCGGTCGCTTCAAACACGGCCATTTCCAAAGCGTTTAATAATTCCAGATTAAATGAATCCATTTTATCTTCCCGTTTTATCGTTATTAGAACACTATCCTCGGACTAAAGAGGAAAAACAAAAGCATTTTTAGTTATTTTGCCAAAACTTTTTTACTTCTGTCAAATACGCTTTGCTTACCACCACATTTCCGCTCTGTTTAAACCAGTAAGCGGGTAATAAATCCATAAACAGCTCATCCGAAAATCGTTCTCCAATCAGCAAAACAACCCCTTTGTCCGAAGCAGCGCGAATCAGCCGGCCCACTGCCTGAATCACTTTGTTCATCCCGGGGAAAATATACGCGTATTGCATGCCGCTTTCCCGTTTGTGTTCATAATAGGCGCGCAATAATTCCCGCTCAAAACTAATTTTTGGTAAGGCCGGACTCACCACAAACACGCCGTCAGCCATCCGGCCATGATAATCCACACCCTCGGAAAATACGCCGCCCATTACAGCCAAAAGCAGATGCGCCTTTCCCGCCTGTCGTAAACGGTTTAGGATATCATCCCGCTCCGCTTCGGCCATACCCGGAGTTTGCATAATTTTTTCGGATTTCACCCGGCCCAAAAAAAGATTTACATTTTGCATAAATTCATAGCTGGGGAAAAAAGCCAGATAGTTACCGGCTTTTTGCGCCACTACGTCTTCAATAATCTGCGCAATCTTTGGATAATTCTGCATGCGGTCTTTATAGCGCGTGGAAATACCCGGCACAATAATCACTTTACGATTTGAAGCCGGAAAGGGGGAGTCCAAAGCAAGCACCCCGGCATCCAGCGATTCAAAACCCAGCACATCACGGTAAAAGGGAAGCGGGTCCAGAGTCGCAGACATGGCAATCGCGGAATGAAATCCTTCTAAGCGCTGACTCAGATAATGCGATGGGTCACAGCACTGTATTTTTAAAATGCCCTCTTCGGCGGCATTGTAAAAAGGTACAAACGCCTCGTCCCGAATCCGCGCCACCTGCACAAAGCGCCGCGCGCGGTAGTACAAATCTTCAAACGGGTCTTCCATCCGGATTATTTTACGACGCACCTTGTAAATCAGATATTTGATAAATGCCGCTTCGTACAAATCAAATGCGTCCTGCCAGGCCTGTACATGCAGTTGTGTGGTAAAATACTGTTGGGTTTCGTGTTCCGTTACGCCTTCAAGGTCTAATTTTTCGAAAAGATTACTCAGCGCCCGCAGCCCTTTGGCCATCCCTTCATATACTTTGTTCTTTTTACCTTCCGCCTGTTCCAGCAGCGCCCGGATGGTGTGTTGTTTGATTTCCGGCGAAAGGTAGGCCATTCCGCGGTCGTACAGGTTATGTGCTTCATCGATAATAAGCAGCCAGTCGGAATAATCCCTTCGCTGAAACAAGCGCCGCAAATACACACCCGGGTCAAACACATAATTGTAATCGCCCACCACCAAATCGCAGTGCAGGCTTACATCCAAAGAAACCTCAAAGGGGCAAAGGGTAAGAGCCCGCCCTTTTTCGAAAATCAATTCCGGAGTAAGCAGCGTTTCGTCCAGCAGCTCTGCCACCAAATTGCTTTGGTCTAACCGTTCGCGGTAATTATTGGCATAGGGGCAAAAGGCTTCGTGGCAAAAATAAACCGAATGGGCACACATTTTTTCCGATGCGCGCAGAAACAGGGTTTTCAGCTCCAGGCCCTGTTCCAGCAAAGGCAGAACCGTTTCGTGTACGATATTTTGCTGACTGGTTTTTGATGTTACAAAAAAGATGCGTTTATTGTTCAGATAGGCAAAGCGGATAGCCGGAATCAACGCGGCTGCCGTTTTACCCGTACCGGTAGGCGCGGAAATCAGCAAGTGTCCGGCAGATTCAAACGCGTCTCTTACGGCATTCATCATGTCCTGTTGCTGTGGACGTGATTCGGGCAGGCTAAAATCAATAGAAGCCAACGCCCGTTTTTTTTCTTCCAATGCCGCCGCTTCCTGCCGGATATGCTGAATAATACGCGTAAAGCGTTGCTGCAACAGTAATTCCACCTGCGGCCGTTTGTAGGGAATGGTAAAGGTTCGGCGGGCGTCGTTAATCAGATTAATTAAAATTAAATAGGTTTTAATTTCCACGCCCTTAAGCTCGTCCTGCAGCAGATAGGCATAAAACAAAACCTGTTCCATAAAATGAGGATACAGGGCAGGACGTAGTTTTTTCCATTCCGCAGCATTTAAAATAACGGATTTTATCTCTTCAATTTCAACCCGGTTTTTCAGTTCGTACAAGCCGTCAATTCGGCCCTGAACCGTAAAGGTGTAGCCCATAAAATCATAGGAGTGGCTCACGTGCCGTTCGGAGTGGAAGAGGCCAAAACGCCGGTTTTTTTGGGTTTGCACTTTTTCCTGTGCCTGACGCCCCAACAACCCGCGCTGTGGCAGGGGAAAAGAGGAAAGCATTTGCGGGTGCGCAGCCGGTAGCAGTAAATCGCGTACCGAGAGACGAATGTGGGATTGTTCGACCTTAATAGCCATTTAGTTCATTTGAACACGGTTAATCAATAAGCTGGACCAGTTCACCCAGTCCTTTGGCGTATTCTTTGTAGAAATTAATATTAGCGCCGCGGAATATTTGTTCGGCCAGAATAATCAGGGTCTGTTTGAGATAGGTTGTATAAAAAATTTCGATTTCTTTATCATCGGCAAAATCCAGCAAAGTTGAAAAATGTTCCAGGATAAAGGTAATCAGCTCCGGGTCTTCTTCCAATTCCAACAGCATGCCGCTTTCATCAAGATGGTTCAGCAAATCATCATAGGGAATATCCGGATAGAGTTTTTCCACATGGAGTGAAATCAGTGGTTCCTCCTCATCCCGCGGAGTGAACATACGCACATATTCACTTTGCAGGGTAATCATATCCTCGCCCTGGTAAAAATTGATTACGTCCAGCACTTTGTTGGCAATGGCGCTGTCTGCCTCGGATTGCGCATAGCGTTCCATCTCGCGAAACAGGTGCTGAAATTCATGCGTTTGTTCATCATAGGGATAGGCCAGACCGCGCGCGTAAAAACGCAAAGCCGTGGCCAGCACACTTTTATCTATTTCGATATCCATTATTTTTCTTTCGTTTCAAATGCCTGATTATGTAACATCTTTTTCATATCATAAGGCGCCGGGTTCCCGCCAAGGTAGCGATGGAACCAGTCCAGATGCGCGTTGTAATAAAACGGCATGGATTTGGTGTAGCTGGGCCAGTGTCCGTCGTTGCTGAATACAATCAGGCGGGAAGGAACGCGCATTTTTTGCAGGCCCGTAAAAAATTCCAGGCTTTGCGTATAGGGTACGCGATAGTCTTTTTCTCCGGTAATCACCAGACAGGGCGTTTTAAAATTTTTCACATAGCGGTGAGGTGAAACCTGATTGTAATAGGTTTCATTTTCCCAGGGAGCGCCGCCTAAATCCCAATTGGGGAACCACAGCTCTTCGGTGGCGCCGTACATGGCCGGTAAATCGTACACACCCATCATAGATACGATGGCTTTAAAACGGTTGGTGTGCCCTTCGAGCCACATCATCATATATCCGCCGTAGGACCAGCCCATAGCGCCCATGCGATTAGCGTCCACATAGGATAAATGGCTGAGTGAATCTGCCACTGCCATTACATCCCGGTACACCTTGCCGGCCCAGTCTTTGGAAATAGCGTCGGTAAAGGCCTGACCATAGCCGGTAGATCCGTGGGGATTAGGAAAGGCCACGATATAACCGGAGCCCGGATACACCTGCCAGTCACCCCGAAATCCGTCATACCATTGGTATTGCGGCCCGCCATGTACATTTAAAATAAGAGGATAGGTTTTGTGCGGGTCAAAATTATGCGGCAAAATCACATAGGTATGAATCTTTTTCCCGGTTGGACTGGGAATCCACATTTCTTTTGCAGGGCGAATATCTACGCTGTCTTCTATGGCTTTGTTAAAAAAGGTCAGCTGTTTCGTTTGGTCCTTTTTCCAATCCACGCGAACCAGTTCCGAGGGGTGGTTAATCGTACGACGACTGAAAACCATCCATGTATTATTTGGAGCCAGGTCATAGGAATCTGCTGTTTTAACATCTGCTATCTGCAGCGGTTGAGAATGGGAAAGCGCAACATTAAAAATAGGGAAATGCCCCCGAACATGCGCCCGGAAATAGATGGATTTACTATCCGGCGCCCATTGATATTGTTCCGTCCAGGCGTCTAAGCGGTCACTTAGGTTTTGGATTGTGCCGGTTTGCATATCATACACGGCAAGCCGTTTTAAATCTGCTTCAAAGGTGGGGATATTTTGACGCTGAAAAGCAATGTATTTACTGTTCGGCGAAAATACGGGTTGACCGTCATACGCTTCGTTTGCTTCTGTAATATTTTTGGTTTGGCCGCTCTTCAGGTTGATGAGGAATAAATCCTTGTTGGTGGTTTCCGCTTCATACGGGTCCCGGTTGGATTCCACGCAAAGCCACTGCCCGTCTGGCGAAACAGTAAAACTGCCGCCAAAAGCAGGCGAGTCGTAATCACCGGGCGTTACGTCTTTGTACTGTTTGGTTTTGGGATTAAAGGTAATTAAGTGGGTGCGTTTACCGTCTTTGTAAAAGGTCCAGTGCCGGTACAGCAGCACATCGGCCATGTGTGCGTGCAGCGGTCCTGCTTCGATGCTTTCGATTAAATTTTTATTACAATCCTGATTTGCTCCACATTCAGGAAATACCGTGGCAGAAAAGACGATGTTTCCTGTTTGCCCAATCCATTCGGGACTGCTCACACCATTGTAAAAATCGGTAAGCTGACGGGCTTCGCCGCCGTCCACAGGTAACACCCAGGCCTGCGCGCCATTTTTACGGGTGGATACAAATAAAATCTTTTTCCCGTCCGGGGACCAACGCGGATGGTAATCGGCGCTTTCGGTCTGTGTTAATTGGCGCAATCCGCTGCCATCGGCATGGATAAGATACAGGTCCGCATTGCTTTTTCCCTGTTCCAACTGATAGTCGGTTACGGTAAAAACAATCATTTTACCGTTGGGTGCAATCTGCGGGTCGGACACATTTTTAAGCTGGTACAGCGTTTCGATGGTAAAAGGCGCTTTTTGAGCCAGTGCCCCAGTGATAAATATGATTAAAATATAAAGTATGCGTTTCATTTGTCTCCCAACAATTCATCCATTCGTTTGTTATCTTCCACGCCGTTTTCATCGTACTTTTGGTAGGTACTGCCGTATCCTTTATCCTGACGAACCTGGTTTAACTGATTTTTCTTAAAATACAGTTCGGCCAGGCTATCCGGATTAAGCCCTACCAATTGGCACTTGCTCACCCAAAAATGCAGCTCGTCAATCAATTCGATACGTACGTTTTCCCAGTCAATTTCATCCATATCTTTCCACCATTTCCAGGGGAGCGAATCTTCCAGTTCAATGGATTCATGAATCTGGGCGCGGTTGTAATTTAAAATCCACTCAATGCGCGCTTTGCGTGTTTCCATGTCATCCTTGTCCTGGTCGCAAAGAGCGTCGTAATCCTGGCTATGCCGTTCTTTTAAAATACGTTTATTCAATTCGTACTGTTTTTCGAAGATGGTTTTTAATAAATCCATGAGTACTCCCGCTATTCAGGGTTAATGGGATGGGTTATTTTTTCTTGTTTTCCACTTTTTGTCTTAATTCCAGAAGCGTGCGTGTGGCGCGGAATAAAATAAAAAAATAAATGAGCAGCAAAACAGCAGAAAGGGCCATGCGGTAATAGATGGTCCAAATTAAATTCCAGTAAAGAATGCCGTGTAAAAATAAAACCACAAACAACAGTGTAAGCAAAGCGGAATAAAAATCCAGCCGTTTGTAATTGGCCGCTTTCTTGTATTCTGTTTTTAAATCGGCCACTAAAAACACATAAACGGCCACACTAAAAAAGACGCCGCCAATAATTTGACTGATTTCTAACCAGTCAAAAAGGTGAAAAAAGAAGTAGCCAACGATGAATCCAATGAGCGGCGCCATTTCGAATAATTTTTTCTTCTGAGATGCTTCCATAAAAGGTCCGTTTTAAAAAATATTATAGGAGTGTGTGCTGGAATACAATTCCCCAAACAACACTTTAATCATTCCGGTTACAGGTACGGCCAGCAACATACCTAAAATACCAAAGAACTGCCCGCCAATAATAACGGCAAAAATAATAATCAACGGATGTAAGTCCACACTTTTAGCCACCACCAGCGGTTGCACCAGCACATTATCCAAAAGCTGAATAATGATAAAGGCCAGAGCTACAAACAGCAGCAAATTGCCTCCGCCTCCGTTCAACACGACTACCAAAATAGCAGCAATTGCTCCGGTCAGCGGTCCAACATACGGAATCATATTGGCCAACCCGGCAAAAAGGCCAATGAGAATAAAATAAGGCACGCCCAAAATCCACATGGCAATGGTGGATAAAATACCGATAATCAACGCATCGAAAAATTGTCCGCGTAAATAGCCGCCCAATTGCAGGTCTGTTTTGTAAATCAGATTCAATACCATTTCGAAGTAGCGGTTGGGCACCATGCTGACCAAAGCTTTTTTCATATGCGGCCCGTCTTTCAGCAGAAAGAATACGGCAAAGGGAATGATGACCAGCGTCGTTACGATGGAAACCATACTGCCCACTATGGAAAAAACCGAGCTGGACATGTTTCGCGCCATTTCCAGTAAACGATTCTGAAAATCGAGATTTTCTTTGGTAATGATGGGGATTTTATCGGTGATCCAGGTTTCAATATCATTAAAGAATTGATTGGACGATCCTGAAGCAATGCCGGTTTCGATGGTTTTTAGTTCATTAATAAAAGGAGGTAATAAAAATGCGAAAAATCCGGCTACAATAGCTGCAATGGCAATAAAAATGATAATGGTGGCCTGCATACGGCTGAGTCCGCGGGCCACAAAAAAACTGGCAAGCGGGTCTAAAATATAAGCAATTAAGGCGGCAATAATTAGAATAGTCAGCGTAGAGCTGATGGAAACCAGTAACCAGCCGGTAACGACTAAAACAAGCAGAAGCACAATCAGCTTAAAAATGCGGCTTACAGTGGTGTCATTACTCATCGCGCTGCGCCTCATAACGGGAAATTTTATTCTTGAGCTCACTGTTTTCTATGGTGGTTTGGCGCAGCCGCTCGGCAATCATTTGAGCCAGACGCCGTAAAATTTTATTGCCGGTTTGCGGACGGGTTTCCAGGAGATGAAACAGGTCGGGTTGAAAAAAACCCAGCATTTTCAGCGGCCCGTTGGCCACGGCTGAAGCGGTTCGGGGCGATTCCAGCAAAAGCGCCATTTCACCGAAGAAATCCCCATTCGATAAAACGGCAAGAACTTTTTCATTTTTCCCGGATTTAATAAAGACCTTTCCGTTTTCAATGATATACATACCCACACCCGGCTCATTTTCATTAAAAATGATTTCTCCATCCCGATAGGTACGCCTGTGCAGAATACGTTCCAACGCTTTTATTTCCCTGCTGCTTAAATCTTTAAAAATAGGAACCTGCTTCAACACGGTTTCAATGCTTTTTTCTTTTTGGCGCTGGTTGCGGAAAATATTACTCCACAAAGTGTTTTCCTGCATACAGTCTCCTTTTTCTACAAATAAAACTGAATATAATTCTGTAGACGCAAAGGAGCAAGGATAATTCGATGGTGGCTTTGCTCTGTAACAACTATTTTTTTATATTTGGTGGCTCTTAACACTAAAACGGAAAGGATACTCCATATGAAATTTGTATTATCTTTGCTTACATTATTATTGTTAACCGGCTCTCTTTTTGCACAGGACAAAGCTGAATATCAGAAAAAATTCATCTGGGACCGCGAACGCACTATTTTAACCGGTGATTTTTCTAAAATACCTAAACCGGATTTGGGCGATTTTGAACGTGTGTTTGCCTTCCCCCCCACCCATCAGGATACAACCGGAACCTGCTGGTCTTTTTCCACAACCTCTTTTTTAGAATCGGAAATATACCGCTTACATCAAAAAAAAGTTAAACTTTCGGAAATCTTTTTTGCCTACTGGGATTATGTGGAAAAAGCGCGCCGCTTTGTACAGGAAAAGGGTGATTCCGAATTTGGCGAAGGTTCCGAATCCAATGCTGTTTTACTTAAAATTAAAAAATACGGTATGATGCCGGAAAGCGCTTACAGCGGCCTGCTCAATGGTGCCACCCGCCATAATCATGGCCCTATGTTCAAAGAAATGAACGACTACCTTACCTTTGTTAAAAACCACGGCTATTGGGATGAAAAGATTGTCATCACTTCCATCCGGGCTATTATGGACAAATACATTGGACACCCCCCGGAAACCTTTGTGTATGAAGGACGGGTGTACAACGCGAAAGATTTTAGAGACAACGTGTGTGAAATCAATCCGGATGATTATGTGGGTTTTATGTCTACGCTCAAATATCCCTTTTACACCAAAGCTGAATATGAAGCGCCGGATAATTACTGGCATTCCAAAGACTACCACAATGTTCCTTTGGATGTTTTTTACAACACGATTAAATCCAATATCACCAACCACTATTCCATGGTTATTGGTGGTGATGTGAGCGAACCGGGAAAATACGGCTGGGAAGATATCGCCATCATCGTTCCCTGGGATTTACCCCAGAATGCCATCAATCAGAATTCCCGTGAATTCCGCATTTACAACCACACTACTCAGGATGATCATGGCATTCATCTGCTCGGCTTTACACACAAAGACGACCACGACTGGTTTCTGATTAAAGATTCCGGATCCAGTTCACGCTACGGAAAATATTCCGGTTACTATTTTTTCCGGGATGATTTTATTAAGCTGAAGATGCTTACCTTTATGGTACACAAAGACGCGGTGAAAGAGTTGCTTAAAAAATTTAAAAACGACTAATTCAATTTTAGTCTTACATTAAAAAAGGGGAACATGGTACCGTGTTCCCCTCTTTCTATTTTTCCGCCCATGCTCAAAAACGCCACACCACATCCAGTGTGGGTACAATGAGATGCGCCTGAGTGCCAAAAGGATAATCGGCATAACTAAGATAGTAACCCAACCGAACCTGCGTTTTCCCCTTGCTGTTCCAACCCACATAGCCCACATTTTCCAGGGCGTTTTGCTCCGACCAAAATCCCTTTACCGCCATATGATAATTCCAGCTTTCGGAAAGCCAGCCGTTAACATTTACTTCGGTTACTAATTGATAGCCGGAATAAAAAGGGCTGAGCCGCGGATACACGTAGGGTAAATCGATGCTGGTACGCGCATCCAGGTTACCGGACACAAAACCAAAATCCAGCCCTGCTACCAGGGAGATCAGAAAGCGCTTATTCAATTCTTTTGTAAAAACGACTCCGTTGTACAGCGAAATCATTTGTGGAATATCAAACTCAGGGGATATAAAAACGCCGGTTCCTTTGCGGGCTAACTGGCGCAGCAGCAGCGTGGGATATAAAAAGCCGTGTTCCGTAGCCCAATGCAAGCCAGCTATTTCCGAATGCGCCCAAATCAGTTTGGCGTTTGGCGCGGTAAAAAAGAAAATGGGATGCGTGTTAAGCAAAAGGGAATCGCTAAGTGCATATTGCAGGGGGGCAAACAAACCGATTTCCATTTGACCTTTTGAAACGCTTAATGCCGAGCCTTCGGCAAGGGTCCAATCCTGTGCCAGTGTATTTTGGGCAAGTAAAATGAACCCGATGTGGAGCAGTACTATCATACGTTTCATTTAGGAACCCTCCATTTTGCACTTACCGGCGCATGGTCGGAACAGGCTTTTGCCTCCTGATGCGTGGAATCGCTGCCCGCTACAAACGGTTGGTTGGAAAACAGGTAATCCAGTTTTCGGTTCCAGAAACCATTCGGATGGTTGGTTGTGTGTGTAAAATAGTGTTGCTGGTCAGCCTGATAGCGGAATAAGGGTACCGCCGGATGGAAGCGGTTGTACAAGCCGTCTAACCAGTCTGCCTCGTTGGTGTAATCGCTTCCTTCTTTATGAAAAGGGTCATCTCCGGCATGATGAAAGGATTCGCCCGGGCAGGCGTCTTCCATGCAAAAATCCGTGGAATCCGAACCGGGGGGCAAGGTATTTAAATCGCCTCCTGCCACAAAGTCAAATCCCGCATCATTAATATCGATTAATTCCTGCAGGAAACGATCGATATGTTTTTGTTTGGTATCGTCTGTAGAGAAAGCGGCCGCATGCACACCCACCGCATAAAAACGTTTTGCGTTAGAAACTTCTACCTCTGTTTTTACAATACAGCGTCGCAGATAAAAATACTGCGTCAACGCATCCTGATCCGAACGCAGAGGCAGGGCAATGCGTTCCGGATTTAGCAAGGGCCAGCGCGATAAAATGGCCGTACCCAAATTCATCCTTCCCAATCCGTCCGAAGGGATATACTGTGCATGCCAGATGGAACCAAATACGCCATAATTCAGGTGTGTATGATCCAGCAGCCACTGCATTTCATCGATATAGGTCGTACGTTTGGATTGCACATCCACTTCTTCTAGAAATAGAATATCTGGATTGATTTCATTGATTTTTTCAGCCACCCGTTCCAGATTGGTTTCCACCTCTTCCCGGGTTAAAATAACCCGTTCGCCACAGGCATCGCCAAACCAGGGCAGGCGTCCCGCTCCAAAGCGGATATTCCAGGTCATAATATTCAGTGTATCCCCTTGTGCAGGAACTGCGCTGAGTTCAGCCGCCTTATACGGCACAGCTTCTTCTACAGAATCGAAGGTGTAAACCAGCGGTTCGCAGGCCATCAGCAGAATTACTACGATAAACAGGCTGCCGGCCAGGGCGGATTTAAATCTGAGTTTACCCAAGTGAGCCAATTTCATGTTCTACCTCTTTTAATATTTCAATTTCTTTTACCAACGCTTTCATACGGGTATGGTCCACATGCAATGGCCGGTCCGTATCTAAAAAATCCACATATTTACGAATAACGTTTTTAGCCGTTTGCACGCCCTTACCGGGCTGGTGCGTTCGTAAATCCAGCGCCTGGGCAGCAGCCATAAATTCGATGCCCAGCACACCGTAAGCATTGTCCAGAATCTGCCCGTTTTTAATGGCCGTGTTCATACCCATAGAGACAAAATCTTCCTGGTCGGCTGCTGCCGGAATAGACATAATGGAAGCCGGAGCCGATAAAATACGCTGTTCAACGATCAACGAATCTGCCGTGTACTGACTGAGCATCATCCCGGAAAACATGCCCGCGCCTTTGGTTAAAAAGGGCGGCAGACCCATGCTTAAAGCAGGATTGTTCAGGCGATTCATGCGCCGTTCGGACAGCACACTCACCATAGTAATGGCCGCGCCCGCCATATCCATGGGCAAGGCCACCGGTGTTCCCTGAAAATTGGCGCCGGTTAAAGTTGTGTCGTCTTCGGCTAAAAAGATAGGATTATCTCCCACACCATTCAGCTCAATTTCCACCTGCTGACGGGCATAGGCAATGGCATCGTGCGCCGCGCCTATTACCTGAGGTGTAGAACGCATGGAGTAAGCGTCCTGTACTTTTTGTTTAATTTTTCCGCTAAGCAGTTCACTACCCTGTACACATTTTTTTATGGAAAGCGCGCTGCGGATGGCTCCGGAAAAACCACGTTCTTCGTGCAAGCGCCGGTCGTACGGTTTCATATTGGCAAGTAAAGCTTCCAGAGACATGGCTGCGGCAATTTCCGCCTGTTTGAGCCAGTGATTCATATCGTACAGCTGAATGGCGCTCATTGCCGTAAGCAGGTTGGAGCCATTTATGGTAGCCAGTCCGTCTCTGGCCTGCAGTCCCGGAATGGGAATGCCCGCCTTTTCCATGGCAACTCTGCCCGGCAAACGTTCTCCCCGATAAAAGGCTTCGCCTTCGCCTAAAAGCAAGAGAGCAATTTGCGACATAGGCGCCAGATCACCGGATGCGCCCACAGATCCTTTTTGGCAAACTACAGGCGTAACCCCTTTATTGAGCATTTCCAACAGAGTCAGGGTTATTTCCGGCCGGCAGCCGGAGCGGCCGTGCGCGTGAACGTTAATACGACCGGCCATAGCACCGCGTACATATTCGATGGGAGCGGGGTCGCCTATACCGGCAGCATGGTTGTAAATAAGATATTTTTGGAATTCTTTTACCTGCTCGTCATTCAATACGATTTCGGAAAATTCACCGATACCCGTATTCACGCCGTACATAATTTCCCGGGCAGCAATTTTTTTCTCCAGCATTGCCCGGCAGGTCTTAATACGTCCCAGTGCATCGGGATGCAGTTCCACTTTTTCATTATCACGTGCAATTCTTACCAATTTGTCTACGGTTAGCCCGCTCCCACTGAGAACAATGGACATGGTACCTCCTTAAATTTCCGGGTAGTCGTTTCAATCGGTTTAATATAAAAACTTTATCCATGGTATAAAAAAAGAAAATAGCAAAAAACAAAATTTAAACATAAGTACAGGGCTTTGGGAAAACCGAAACATTCATCCCTTTTTTTAAAATTCTATTGATGAACCAGCCGAACAAGACTAAATTCTCTGTAAAGAAAAATGTTGCCTTTTTTACTTAAAGCCGCTCATTGGATATTATAGGCCTAAAGTTCAATTTCGACCTTGTTTGTTGATTACATTGGGTTTTTTTACAATA
>JANTHG010000041.1 GCA_024762535.1 Calditrichaceae bacterium | reverse complement strand
TGGAACTGCAAAAAGACCGTACCCTGCTTAAAGAAGAAGTAGATGATGAAGATATAGCCGAAATTATTTCCCGCTGGACCGGCATTCCTTTGCAGCGTATGCTGGAAAGTGAAAAGGAAAAACTGATTCATATGGAAGAGCGGCTACGCAGCCGGGTGGTCGGGCAGGAAGAGGCCATTGAGGCTGTTTCGGATGCGGTGCGCCGTTCCCGTGCCGGTTTAAGCGACCAGAACCGGCCCATTGGTTCGTTCATCTTTCTTGGCTCTACCGGTGTGGGTAAAACCGAGCTGGCCCGTGCCCTGGCCGAATTTCTCTTTGATGATGAATCGGCTATGGTGCGCATTGATATGTCCGAATATATGGAACGGCATTCGGTTTCGCGCTTAATTGGTTCACCTCCCGGTTATGTAGGTTATGAAGAAGGCGGGCAGCTTACCGAACAGGTTCGCCGGAAACCCTATTCTGTTGTTCTTTTGGATGAAATCGAAAAGGCCCATCCCGAAGTTTTTAATGTGCTGCTACAGGTTTTGGAAGATGGCCGTTTAACCGATAATAAGGGAAGAACGGTTAATTTTAAAAATACAATCATTATAATGACTTCGAATTTGGCGGCTTCGTATATCCGTGAACAGACGGAAAATCTGAGCGAAACCAAAGCAGATGAGGTGTACGAAGAAATCAAAACCAATGTGATGCAGATTCTCAAGCAAAATCTACGGCCGGAATTTCTGAATCGTGTGGATGATATTATCGTGTTTCATCCGCTTAATAAAACCAATATTCAGGAAATTGTCCGGCTGCAATTCGAGCGGATTCGTGCCATGCTATTTGAGAATGGGCTGGATGTGGAAATGGAACCCTCGGCACTGGAATATTTGTCGGAAAAAGGATATGACCCGGCCTTTGGTGCGCGTCCAATTAAGCGTTTACTGCAAAAAGAAGTAGTCAATGCTCTGGCTAAAGAACTGATAGGCGGCAGTCTTAAACCGGGTGCCCGTATTGCGGTTTTGGCTAAGGATGATAAAATTACATTTACAATAAAGTAACGGAATAAAATCCGGCAAGGAACGGTTTTATGCTGAAAATTAACAATTAAAAAGGAATCAAACATGCGTTTAACTAAATTTACCCTGTTGCTGGCCGCCATAATGGTAGCGGTTGCCTGTTCACAGAATGCAAAAAAAAGCTCAGGCATTCCTTCCATAAGTGCAGCACAAGTTAAACAAATGATCGAAAAAGGTCAGAAACCGTTCCTGCTGGATGTCCGTACCGAAGAAGAATATAATGGACCCATGGGCCATATTCAGGGTTCCATCCTGATTCCCCTTCAGGAACTGGAATCACGCTATAAAGAACTGGAAGCGCAAAAAGACCGGGAAATAGTCATCTATTGCAGAAGTGGGAACCGCTCTATGGTGGCTGCCCGAATGTTGCAGGCTAAAGGATTTAAAGTGGTCAATATGAATGGTGGTATGTTCGCCTGGAATGATTTGAATAAAAAATAAGACCCAAAATTTAATTAAATGCGTCAAATAACAATAAACAAGACTTTCTATGTATCCCTTTAACCTTAGGGATTCATTCAACGGATACTACTGTTTGGTAAATAATAATCGGTAGAGTTAAACAAAGGAGTGGCGGATGAAGTTTATTGTTAAAACGATGGAAATTGAAGACATCGTTGAAAAATACCCGGAGACCATCGGCCCCATGCAAGAGATGGGTGTACAGTGCATGGTTTGTGGTGAACCGGTTTGGGGTACCTTAGGCGAGCGAATTGAAGAAAAAGGCTTGCCCAATGAAGAGGAAATTCTAAACCATCTTAACGAAGTCGTTGCCAAAAAGCAAAATAAAACGGATTCTGACCAGTAGATATGCAAAGAGTTACGATTGAAAGGGGAATATGAAATTACCTAAAATAAAATGGACAAAATTAGCCATTTTCGGTGGCATCGGAATGGCTCTTGGCTATGCCTACTATTTTTTTATCGGTTGTAATTCCGGTGCATGTCCGCTCACCAGCAACCCATTTATCACCAGTGGCTATGGCCTGGGTGCCGGTCTGCTCCTCGGGTTTGATGTGGAAAAGAATCTGAAGGTAGACGATGAATAATCTAATGATGATTATCCTTTTTGTGCTGGGGCTCTTTGTTCTGGCTCAGGTCTATGTTCGCCTTTCGATGCTTCGTAAAAAAGGTAAAAAGATAGAACCTTTTAACAATCCTCTCTGGAAATCCATAGAACAGGGAGGCAAACACCTGCTTTATTTTTATACCAGTAGTTGTTCAGCCTGTATCCCTATGACACCTCGGATTGAAATGCTTCAAAAAGAATTCCCTAATATTCACAAAATCAATCTTGGAACCGATATGGAAATTGGACGTCATTTCGGTGTTATGGGAACCCCTTCGGTTATATTCGTAGAAAATGGTACGATTCGTGATTATTTGGTTGGATCCAGGTCGGAAGCTGCTTTGAAAAAACTGATGCTTTAATTTTTATATTGAAATCATTCCTTTTAATCCAAAAGATACAGCATTAAAAAAAGTTTTTTCTAATCATTTCTTTATAACTGTCGAAAGCACTTAATAATTAAAGACTTGTGACAATTTTAATTATTCGGATTGAGTGGATACGACAAATGACCGACAAAGAACTGGAAAAAATCGAACAATTAAAACTGGGCGATATTGAACTCGGGCGGGAAGAGTATAAACGCTTGTATGAAAAAGGGTTAGATCTGATTCAGACAGAGCCTGAACCGCGAAATCTGTTGATAAAGGTTTTAGATGACTATTTAGAACATTTGGACGAAATTCCTGCTGTGGATTTATCCATATCCAATCTGGATAATCTAGATACAGCTACCAAAGAAAAAGTACGTTCCATGATTTTATTTGGAACGCAGGCCGCTTTAATCCGGGAAAATGCACAGATTCAGGAAAGTTTACGTCAAGCGAACCAAAATTTTAGCGATTTACTTAGCGTTGTAACTCATGAATTTAAAAATTCTCTTACTTCTATCTATGGCTATAACCGAATTATAAAAAAAAGACTGGAAGAAGGAGAAACCCAGAATTTATTGGAAATTAACAGACATATAGATCGGTTGTCACGGAATTTATTTGGTTTAGTAGAAACATTATTTAGTATGTCCTTAATTGAACAAGGGCATTTGAAAATTGAGCCCCGTGTTTTTGATATCGTTTCGGATGCAATCAATCCTATTATTAATGAACTGGATCTAAGGCTAACTCAAAAATCCATGCAGGTATTGATTAAGTCAGAAGATGATAAAAATATTTTTTATGGTGATGAACGATTTTTCCAATTAATATTTAGAAATCTAATCCAAAATGCAATTCAATATGGGTATTCCAATACGGATATAATAGTTGAAATAAAGCGTCAAGCTGGTCAATTACATATTTCAGTTTTTAACCAGGGAAGTGGATTAGAAAGAAAAAATTTGGATCGGGTTTTTGAGAAATTTTCTCGTTTTCATACTTCATCCGAAAGAGTTAATGTAGGGATTGGCCTGTTTGCTGTAAAAAATATTGTCGAATTACACCATGGAAGCATTATTGCCGAATCTGAACCTTCGAAATGGATGAAATTTACAATTAATCTGCCATTGGAAATACAGAAAAAGGAAGATAATAAAAATGAGTGAAATAATACGTTTTCATGTTCCATGTAAACAGGAATATGCCAAACTGGTAGAAGAAGTTACCGCTCAAATAGGTCTGTATTTAAAAGCCAAAACAGATCCTGAATTTTCAGGAAAATTACGCACCGTAATGAACGAAGTTTTTGTAAATATAGTTAAGCATACAACCACAGCCGAACAGAATGAGGTCGTCCGGTTTCAGTTCGAAATCGGCCTTGAGTTTTTTACAATATCCATTTATGACTACAGCGCCGGTTTTCCTGCAGACGGACATTTTCCGCCTTATCCAAAAGAAGTAATAGGTAAGCGATACAAACTGCGAGAAGTCCTGGACGGAACCGTTTTCTTTACCGTTGTTAATCCCCTAGAATTGTCATTTACTTTTGAAGAACGCGATTCGGTTGATCTAAGTGATATGGATACCTTTGATCTATTGGATGATCATGGCCTAGGTATTTCAATTGTTACGAAACTAATGGATACGGTTACTTATACCTATATCGGCCAGGGCAAATTTGACTGGAAGCTTGTAAAACGACTTACCTAATTTTTTTTCCATTCATTTTATAATCCCATTTTCATTAAAAATTGTTTCTTAAAATCGTAATGATTATTTTATTAGAAATAATCATTGGTGATATATGGAAACCTTATTAACAATTTCTTTAGTCGGCTTAGTAGTCGGTTTCATCTTTTCTATTCCTGTTGCTGGACCGGTGAGTATTCTAATTACCTCTCATGCGATTAAAGGCGAAATGCATTTTGCCTTAGTAACGGCATTGGGTGCAGCTATAATAGATTTTTTATATTGTTTTATTGCCGTTTTTGGTTTTACTCACCTCTATATTTTGTATAGACCGATTATTCCCTATACTCTATTAATAGGAACTATTTTTTTAGTTTTCCTGGGTTACCGGATTATGCATATGAAACTGGACCTGGAGGCAGCAGAACCGGACCCTTCCAAACCGCGATTGCGTAAACGTGGACGTTTTTTAACCGGCCTGATGGTGAATTTTTTAAATCCTTCTCTCTTTTTTGGCTGGCTCACGTCGTCTTTTGTAGTGATGTCATTTGTGGCTTCATTGGGGCTGAATATTGGCGGATTGAATACAGTATTGGAAAATAATGTGGATTCTATGAAAGAACCGGGAACGCAGGTGGAACAGGTGGTGCCCGATTCTTCACCTAAAATTAATAATACAAACCATTCTGAAACAGCACACCCTTTCTGGAATAGTATGGCCTATGCTTTTTTTGTGGCATTGGGAACCATCATCTGGTTTTATAATTTTTCAAAATTTTTAGTGCATCACCGGAAAAAACTTAAAATTGAATATATTAATAAAATTATTCATACACTTGGTTTTGCACTATGGGGATTTGGAACCTATTTGGCTTATACAGCTATTAAGATGATAATGACTTAAGTGGCTCCCTTTCTCCGTTAAAAGCAGAAAAAAAGGAGTAAACCAATGAAAGCAGTCAATCCCGCAAACGGTATCCTTTTAAAAGAGTATTCCGAATATTCACCCAGGCAAGTCGTTCAAATTATTGACAAAACCCATCAGGCCTATCTTTCATGGCGAGATAAATCATTTGCCGAACGCCAATCCTTGATGCATCGTGCGGCAAATGTGTTGCGCCAGAATAAAGAAGAATACGCCCGGCTGATGAGTTCGGAAATGGGTAAAATTATTAAAGAATCCCGCGCCGAAATTGAAAAATGCGCCTGGGTTTGTGACTATTATGCCGATCAGGCCGAAAGTTTTTTACAGGATGAATTGGTCGAAACCGATGCAGGGAAAAGTTTTGTAACGTTTAATCCCATCGGCGCCGTGTTGGCTGTGATGCCCTGGAATTTTCCTTTTTGGCAAGTGTTTCGTTTTGCGGCGCCTGCGTTAATGGCCGGAAATGTAGGACTGTTGAAGCATGCTTCCAATGTACCCGGCTGTGCATTGGCGATTGAGGATGTTTTTAAACAAGCCGGTTTTCCGGAACATGTTTTTCACACCTTAATGATTCCGTCGACGCAGGTAGAAGCGGTGATTCGCCACCCTCAAGTTGCAGCTGTCACTCTTACCGGTAGTGAGCCGGCCGGGGCTTTTGTGGCTTCGGTGGCTGCTTCGGAAATTAAAAAAGCGGTACTGGAGCTGGGCGGTTCCGACCCCTTTATAGTGTTGGAAGATGCCGATATCCCTGCCTGTGTGTTAACCGCCTCTCAGGCCAGAATGATTAATGCCGGCCAAAGCTGTATTGCCGCTAAACGTTTTATTGTAGTGGAATCTCGCGTAGCTGAGTTTGAAGCCCAACAAGCGGCAATTATGGGTGCGCTTAAGGTAGGAGATCCCTTATTAGAAGAAACACAGGTTGGCCCATTAGCAAGGCCGGATTTGGTTGACGAATTGGATGCGCAGGTTCAGCAGTCCATACAAGCCGGCGCTAAAGTAATTACAGGAGGCCATAAACTGGAAGGTCCGGGATCTTTTTATGCACCAACGGTTTTGAGTGATGTGCGGGAAGGTATGGCTGTGTATAGTGAAGAAACCTTCGGTCCTGTTTCGGCCATTATCCCGGTGAAGGATGCGGAAGAAGCCATTGCAGTTGCCAATGCTTCCGAATTCGGCTTGGGTGGCAGCGTGTGGACAAGGGATGTAAAACGCGGGGAAGCTATTGCCAGACGTATTGAAAGTGGAGCGGTGTTTGTAAATGGCATGACAAAATCCGATCCGCGTCTGCCTTTTGGTGGCGTTAAAAAATCCGGGTTCGGCCGGGAGCTTTCTCACTATGGAATAAAAGAATTTGTTAATATAAAATCTATCTGGATTTCATAGGATACAAAATGAGCAATTCATCATCTAAATACAAACAGGATTTTAGTATAGATGCCTTAAACAGCAATCATTTGCTGAGTATTACATTAGGTATTGTTTTGTCCTATTTGCTTGTTTGGGTTTTGATAATTGGCAAAGAAATCATTTTACCTTTAATGATTGCGCTCTTTTTAAGTTTTATTCTCGACCCCATTGTGTCGTTTTTACGAAAACTAAAGATCCCGCTTGGGATTTCTGTTTTACTTACTCTACTCTTTGCGTTTGTGATTTTATATTTATTCGGTCTTTTAGTCTATGCCAATGTCCAACTTTTTGTAGGGCAGTTCCCTTTGTATCAGGAACGATTATTAAATAGTTTGTCCGGCCTGTCGCAGAAATTTGAATTATGGTTTGGTGAACCTTTGAATTTACATTTGTGGAAACAAATAGACTGGTTAGATGCTTTGCAACGGTATTCCATTGCTGAGGGCGTTCTCAGCAGTGTGGGAACGTTCGTTACTTTTTTTGTTAAAATGCTGATTGTTATTGTATTTGTCGCGTATTTGCTTACCGGTAAACGGAATCTGAATATAAAAATAGGGAATGCTTTCCAGCCAAAACGGGCCAAACATATTGTGAATATGATTGAGCGAATTACCGGGCAAATTCAAAAATATCTGAGTACCAAAACCATTGTCAGCCTGATTACCGGTCTTATAAGTATGATAATTTTTTATAGCTTTGGGCTGGATTTTGCAATTTTTTGGGCATTTTTAATCTTTTTATTTAATTTTATACCTACAATTGGTGCTGTAATTGCCTCGCTTTTGCCGGTCCTTTTTATTATATTGCAACAAGGCTCAGTATCGCCGGCATTCTGGTTAACCATTGTTTTGGGGATTCTTCATTTCTCCACCGGTAATATTCTCGAGCCCAAATTAATGGGACGCTCTCTTAACCTTAGTCCGTTAGTTGTAATTATTTCTTTAGTGTTTTGGGGATACATATGGGGGATTGCCGGAATGATTTTAGCCGTTCCGATTTTAGCGACCATCACAATCATTTTTGAAAATTTCGATTCAACCCGTTTTATAGCCGTATTTTTCAGAGGCAAGGCATAAAAAATGGATACTCAAAATTCCTATCTTTAAAACACTTTTTATTGAGCTACCATGCTTTGGGGGGTAGTATATGCCCAAAAGAGATAAAAATTCAACACTTGTCAATCATGCAGGCCAACACACGTTAAAATCCCTTAATGAGTTTAATATGAGCCATTCCGGTTTCAATATATATCAACATATATTTAATGCTACCAGTGATGCTATCTTTATTCATGATCCGGAATCCGGGAAAATTGTAGATATTAATCCCAGTGTAACGGAGTTATATGGGTATTCCAAAGAAGAAATTGTAAATCAAACGGTTAAATCTCTAAGCTCTGGTATTAAACCTTACCGTGAAAAAGATGCCGGCGTTTGGTTAAAAAAGGTACTGAAAGAACCGCAGGAATTTGATTGGCAGGGGAAGAAAAAAGATGGTACTATTTTTTGGGTTAGGGTAAGGCTTAAATATTTAAAAACAGACTCTCAATCTATAATATTGGCATTGGTTCGGGATATTGATGCTCAAAAACGTGCAGAACTTTCTTTAGCTGAACAAGTGGAGCAGTATCAAAATTTATTTGATGCATCGCCAAGCGGCATAGTCCTTGAAGATGCCAATGGAATCATTCTGGATGTAAATAAAGCGTTGCTTAAAATATTTGGTTATACACGAGAAGAATTAATAGGGCAGTATATTGGCATTTTTGCTTCTTCCAGTACAAAATCAATAATTGAAAAAAATATTAAAAAACTTTTAGAAGGCCAGGAATTACGACAAGTTTTAGAAAGTAAACGTAAAGACGGGCAAATAATATACATGGAATTACATGAAAGCCGTGTAAAACTTAAGGATGGTAGCTATGGCATTCTAAGCATTGCCGAAGACATTACTGAAGCTAAAATAGCACAGGATAAATTAAAAGAAAGTGAAGCCTGGTTTCGTACCATGTTTTATGAGAATCAGGCTGTTATGCTTGTAGTTGACCCGGTTCATAATCAAAAGATCATTGATGCCAATCATTCAGCAGTGAAATTTTATGGATATCCGCGAGAAAAATTACTAAAGATGAATATGGGTCAGTTAAATATTATGCAAAAGGATAAACGTAAAAAGCTGATGAAAAAGGCCGTACAACAACCGGCTAATTATTTTCAGTTTAAGCATATCTTGGCTGATGGTACCTTAAAGGATGTGGAAGTATTTGCATCTCCTTTTATTAGTTTAAATAAACAGCAATTGTTTATTATTGTTCATGATATTTCTCTTCGCAGGAAGGCCGAAGAGCAGGTACACCGCTTGGCCACCCTGGTTGAACAGGCTGTAGAAAGTGTTTTGATTACAGATATTTCAGGGAATATTCAATATGTTAATCCGGCCTTTGAAAAGGTTACAGGATATTCCAAGGATGAGGTAATTGGGGAAAATCCAAAAATACTTAAAAGTGGTAAGCATGATACTGCCTTTTACCAAGACTTGTGGGACACGATTTTATCTGGCGAAAAATGGCAAAATATGATTATCAATAAACGTAAAAGCGGGGAACTGTATCACGAAAAAGCCGTTATTTTCCCGATTAAAGATGATCAGGGCACTATAATAAATTTTGCTGCTATCCTCCGTGATATAACGCAGGAACAATTGTTGGAAGCACAGGTTAAGCAACTGCAAAAAATGGAAGCGATTGGCACGTTAGCCGGTGGGATTGCGCATGATTTCAACAATATTCTTACTGTCATTAACGGACATGCCGAAATTGCAATGATGCGAGCAGATAAAGAAAGCAAAGTTCATCACGATTTGGTTTCTATCTTAAGTGCCGGCAAACGGGCTGCCAAATTAACGGCGCAATTACTAGCATTTAGCCGAAAACAGGTACACGAAAGAAGAATTGTTAATATTAATGAAATACTATTAAGTATGGAAAAAATGATTCGCCGTTTAATCAGTGAAGATATCCGGATCGATATGAAATTAGAAAATGATCTGCCCAAAATTAATGCGGATGAAGCACAAATAGAACAAATAATAATGAACTTAATAATAAACGCACGGGATGCCATAAACGAAGTTCAAAATAAAGATCGTCCCCGTTTGATAACTATATTAACCCGCTTTATTCAGACAACGGATTCGATTCCCATGGCTAATAAAGATTTGATGACACAATATATCGCCATTGAAGTTCGGGATACGGGAATTGGGATGAATATGGAAGTTAGAAACAGAATTTTCGAACCCTTTTTTACAACCAAAGCCATATCAAAAGGGACGGGGTTAGGTCTTTCCACCGTATATGGCATTGTTAAACAGAATGCCGGTCATATTACTGTGGAAAGTATAGCTAATCAGGGTTCTGTATTTACTATTTATTGGCCTGTAACCAACCAAAAAGAGAAAGCTGAATCAGAGTCTGAAATAATCCTTAATACACTTCATGGATCGGAGTCTATTCTTTTAGTAGAAGATGATGAAGCGGTTGCCGGTTTTACTTCAGATGCGCTAAAAGAATTAGGATATACAGTAATATCAGCCAAAAATGGAAATGAAGCCATCAAATTGCTGAATAAAATAGAATATCAAATAGATTTGGTTGTTACAGATATAATTATGCCGGAGATGAACGGAAATGAATTAGCCAGTAAAATAAAAGACCGTATTCCGTCAAATCGCGTTCTATTTGTATCCGGATATCCCTTTAGCGCTTTGGTAAAAGAAGGCGCTGTGGAAGAGGGGGTTCAGTTTTTGCAAAAACCCTATTCCATACATGATTTGGTTAGGAAAATCCGAATCATTTTAGAAGAAGCATCGGAATAAGATTCAAATCAAGAGAATATGCTATTTAGGGATTTAATCGCTTCTATTAAAAAAGCTGCACAGGCAGAAAGGCCTTCTTCAGAAATATAAAATCTTTTTCTTTTCCCTGATTTTTTGTAACTTCATCCCTTTGAATTCAGTATACAGAAACTATTTTTAAAACAGGAGTTCAATATATGGATCAGGCCATGGTTGAATGTGTTCCCAATTTTTCCGAAGGGAAAGATATGGGCGTGATTAAACAAATTACAGATGTAATTGAAGCAGTGGATAACATACGTCTATTGGATGTGGATCCGGGAGCGGAAA
The DNA here is from genome assembly GCA_024762535.1 of Calditrichaceae bacterium. GTDB lineage: Bacteria > Calditrichota > Calditrichia > Calditrichales > Calditrichaceae > JANTHG01. Next base: position 8,342 of record JANTHG010000041.1, on the reverse strand, counting down.
TGAATCGAACCGTGGTTACCTTTGTGGGCCCGCCTGCCCAGATAAAAGAAGCCGCTTTTCAGGCTATTCGCAAAGCCGCGGAACTGATTGATATGTCTAAACACCAGGGTTCCCACCCACGCATGGGGGCTACCGATGTTTGTCCCTTTGTGCCGGTAAGCGGTATCAGTATCGACGAATGCGTGCAACTATCCAAAGAGGTAGGACAACGAGTTGGTGAGGAACTCGGCATTCCTGTGTATCTCTATGAAAAATCGGCCCAATCACCAGAACGTGAAAATTTGGCTATCATTCGGCAGGGCGAATATGAAGCGCTTCCCGAAAAGCTGAAAAAACCGGAATGGAAACCGGATTATGGTCCGGCGGATTTTAATGCTAAAGCAGGCGCTACGGTTATCGGTGTGCGAGAATTTCTCATTGCTTATAATATCAATCTGAATACCCGTGAATCCAAGTATGCTACCGATATTGCCTTTGAGTTGCGTGAAAAAGGTCGTTCCGCCCGTCGCGGTAATACAAAACCCTTCTATTTTAAAGGGGGTACCATCTTAAAATATAAACAGGGCAGCTATCCTTGCGGCAGTTGTTCTTTCGAAGGCAAAACCATGGAAGAGACGATTGACCATTGTAAAAAGGAACACGATTATGATCTCGCTGCGCTGTTAAAACTGAACGGCATTTCACCGCAGCATCCGGAAGGGAAGTCCGTGAAAAAACCGGGTCGATTTGATTATTGTAAGGCCATAGGATGGTTGGTACCGGAGTTTGACCGCGCTCAGCTTTCCATCAATTTAACCAATTATAAAATAACCTCTATGCATCACGTACTGGAAGCCACGCGGGAAATGGCGGCAGAACGGGGTCTAATAGTAACCGGTAGCGAAATTGTGGGTATGGTGCCGTATCCGGCGCTGTTAGAAACCGGTAAGTTCTATTTGCGTAAACAGGGGCGTTCGGTGGGGATTCCCATTCGCGATATCCTGGAAACAGCGGTACAATCCCTCGGTGTGCGGGATGTAACGGATTTTGATATTGACGAACGCGTTCTAGGTTTGCCTAAAAATACAGACGCGCCGCTGATTGCTATGACTGTAGAAGCCTTTACCAATGAGGTATCCCGCGAGTCACCGGCACCGGGCGGTGGTTCTATTGCAGCTTTGGCAGGCGCTTTGGGTGCTGCACTTTCTTCTATGGTGGCCAATTTAACAGCTAATAAACGCGGTAGCGAAGCGGTGGACGAACCCTTGAATGCCGCAGCCGAAGAAGCACAGGATATTAAGCAGCAATTGGTAAATGGCGTCGATGCGGATACCAATGCCTTTAATGCCTATATGGCGGCGCGCCGCCTGCCAGCGGCAACAGATGAACAGAAAAAAATAAAGAAACAGGCCGAACAGGATGGCCTAAAGCAGGCAGTGCGGGTTCCGCTTAAAACAGCAGAATTGAGTTTAAAGGCCATTGAAGTTGCGCGGACTGTGGTTCAGTTTGGTAATCCCAATTCCATCACAGATGTAGGCGTTGGCGCTCAGATTGCTTACACCGGTGTGAAGGGCGGCGTGTACAATGTGCTGATTAATTTAAAGGACATTACGGATGCTGCGTTTGTGCAGGAGATGAAAGAGACCTGTGCCGCACTGGAAGCCAAAGCGCTGGACGCTTTAAGCAGCGTACTAAATCAGGTGGAAGATGCCATACGGTAAAGTTTTAAAATTTCCAAATCATTAATTTATGTGCTTCATAGAGGGGAAATATCGTTAGTGTCCGATTAAATTCCCGTAAAGGACATTTAAGAAAAAAGAACCCTACTTTTTGTCTGGCCAAAAAGTAACAAAAAGCCCGGGCGGAATTTAACTCGTCCCGAAAGTCGGGACTCAAACAGAAATTCCGCCATAAGCTAAGCTTCTTTCATGTCCGTCATTTGGCTCAGGCATTTGGCCTTGGTTTAAATAGTTGATAGTTTAATCGGACATAAAACAAAAAGCAGCAAGGGAACATTATTGAAATTTAAAGAATATTTACAGGAAAAAGAAAAACAACGCGCCCAACAAAACTTTCTGAGTTTTGAAAAAGGGGAATTAGCGCCCTGGAATGCCGAACAAATTCAACATCTCATGGATTTTTTTCACGGCTATACCTTAATGCAATTACCGCAAAGCGAAATCGATTTTTTTGAATGGCTTAAATCGGCTGACAAAGCGGTTTGGGAAGACTTGTGGGGCGAGGAAGACAATCGCTACCTGGTGAGTATCGATTTACTGGAAAAATTAACCGGCGCATCTGCACAGTTTCCCCTGTGTGATTTAATCGATACACCCAATTACTGGTTTTCGCCCAAACATATAAAGCCCGAGGGTGCGGAAGCCATGATTGATATTGAGGCCAAATTGGATGCCGGAGGTGAACTTGAATTGGAAGAACTTTTACTCCTGGCAATGGCGGAAGCAGATATGGATATTTGGCACTATGGCTATCTGAATGATGTTGCTTTAGATAAGCTAAAAAAGGCAGTAGAAGAAATGGTGTTCCGCGGCTGGATTGTGCATTTGCCAAATCGGGAAGATTTGGTAAAGTATATCGAATTTTAACATAATTTACCACGAGTTTTTGCTTGGATTCCGCTAGTGGGAAGCTCGTAGTAATTTAATTGAAGATCGTCCCATCGCTATTGCGATTCGCGATGACGGAAAAGAAACGCTCCATCCGGGTTTTAAAGGGTTAGTGTTTCATCCGTTTGCTTTGCAGGTTTTTCTCCATCTCTTTAATATGTTCCTGCGCTTTGTGGTATATACGACGCCAAAACACTTCGTCCTGCCGGAATTTGGCTTTCATTTGTAAAAAATCCTTTTCACTGATCTGCTCTCTTTCAAAAAGCTGACGCACTAAGGTTGTTTTTGTTGAATCGGGAAGAGATAAACGGTTTATAACCATTAATTCACCTAAAGTACGGGCAAAGGTGTTTTCGTCGATGGTATGCGTATCGCTTTGAGTGCAGCCGACATTCCATATTAGCAGAACAAAAAAGCTAAGCAAAAGGGAACAAAATTTATATCTATTTCGTGATACCATTAAAATCTCCGGTACAATCTTAAAAAGTTAATCTAAGCCGGAAAGAATTGTATTACAAATTTCATCCCGCTTTAGGGTTGACTGATTTGGCTGAAATGCTTAGTTTCATTCAGCTTAAGAAAGGAGCGTTTATGCGAAACACCATTTACGTGTTCACGATGGTGGTTTTGTTTACATTGCAATTAATGGCACAGGGGTTCGGCCAGAATAAAGTGCAGTATCAGGAGTTTAGTTGGCACTATCTGCAATCCGAACATTTTGATGTCTATTTTTATCCGGGGGCCTACCAGATTGCCACGTTTGTTGCCAACGAAGCGGAATCCTCATACGTTTCTCTTAAAAGGGATTTCAAGTATGAAATTACCAAACGTGTAAAAATCATTCTTTACAAATCGCATAATGATTTTCAGCAAACCAATGTAGTCGATTCTTATATGCCGGAAGGCGTGGGCGGCGTAACCGAGCTCTATAAAAATCGCGTTGTCATCCCTTTTGAAGGATCCTATAGTCAGTTACGCCATGTGCTGCATCACGAACTGGTGCATGCGGTAATGAATGATATGTTGTACGGCGGTTCGGTTCAATCATTGGTTTCCGGACAGGTAGTACCTGTACCCACCTGGTTTGCCGAAGGTCTGGCAGAATATTTTTCCATGCGCTGGGACACCCGTGCGGATATGATTATTCGTGACGCCACAATGAGCGGATATTTACCACCCATTAAATATTTAAGTTACTATCTGGCGTATCAGGGTGGGGAAAGTGTATTTCGCTATATTGCCCAAAAATACGGCATTGAAAAAATTAGCGAGATTTTGCATAAGATAAAAGGAAGTTTCCGTTTTGAAGGCGCTTTTAAGTCGGCCTTAGGAATTTCTTTAGATGAGCTTTCTGAAGAATGGCAAAAGGAAATGCGCAAAGAGTATTGGCCGGATATTGCAGACCGGGCTGAAACCCGTGATATTGCGCGTGTTCTAACCCATCATAAAAAAACGAAAAATTATCTGAATATCAGTCCAACCCTCTCTCCCAAAGGCGATAAGATGGTGTTCTTATCGGATAAGGATGGAAAGCAATCTATTTTTTTAATGGATGTACTGGAAAATAAAATCGTCAAACGGCTGATCAAAGGGGAAGCCAGTGTGGATTTTGAGGAACTGCATTGGCTGAGTCCGGGTATGGGTTGGTCTCCGGATGGCACCAAGGTAACCTTTACAGCCAAAGCGGGCGATCAGGATGCGTTATATATTTATGATGTGACTAATGATGAAATTCAGCAATTCAAATTTGATCTGGACGGATTGTTTTCGGCGGCCTGGTCTCCTGTCCGGCCGGAGATTGCTTTTATCGGAAATAAAAACGGGGCCAGCGATATATTCATCTATAATGTTGAAACTAAAAAGCTGCAAAATATTACTAACGATCCATTTGCGGACAGCTATCCCAAATGGTCGGCCGATGGCAATCAACTTGTTTTCGTTTCGGAACGGGGGGCCTATGTAACCCCAGATATGGTTCCTAAAAACTTTTCCATGGCCAAACACGATTTTAATAATACGGATATTTACCTGATTGATCGTACCGGAGAAAATATCAGCAGACTTACGGATAGCCCGGCGCGCGAATCGGACCCTGTTTTGTCACCAGATGGGAAATTATTGCTTTACTGCAGCGACGAAAGTGGAATCTACAATATTTACAAGAAGGATCTGGAAACAGACAGCACGTATGCGATTACCAATTTGTTAACCGGCGCCTTTCAGCTCAATCTAAATGCTGATGCCAGTACTTTGGCTTTTGCGTCTTTTTCTGAGGGTGGCTGGGATATTTACACTATTAAGGATCCTTTTAAACAGGAAGCTGTTTCTCCCCAGCCTCACAATACTGTTTATAAAACAAGGCTTTTGGAAAAGAAAACGGTACCTCTTCATTTTTCTGAGCCAAAAGCGATTAGCAAAACCGATTCGGTTAAAAAGAAAATAACGCTTCCACATTCAGCCAATTTCCGTAATTATGTGTTTGCAGATTTAAACCGCAGAACGATTAAGAAAAAGGTGAAAGTTGCTTTAAAGAAAGATCAGTACAAATTGGAAGATGGGCACTACAAAGTACATAATTATCGGGTAACCTTTTCGCCGGATGTGATTAACGGCGCTGCCGGATATAGTACACTTTGGGGATTCCAGGGATACACCTCTCTGGCTTTCAGTGACGTACTGGGAAATCATAAAATATTTGTGGGAACCAATCTGGTATTCGATTTAAAGAATAGCTATTTATCTCTGCAGTACTGGTATTTGCCCAAACGCATCGATTACGGTTTTTCGCTCTTCCATTATGCCAATACCTATTTTACCTACACGGATTATATCCGTTACCGTTATTATGGATTGTGGGGACTGGCATCCTATCCCTTCAGTAAATACAGCCGGATGGATGTGTCGCTAAACTGGTGGAATGCGGAGATGGAAGTATTAACCCGCAACTATCCAATTTCTAAAATACAAAGCATTATCCCCGGTATCCGCTATGTGTACGACACATCCGAATGGCGTTGGCCTGAAACCGGGCCGAGGGATGGCTTTCGCGGTTCCGTGGATTTAAAAGTAAGTCCGCATTATTCATCGGATAGTCCGGAATTTGTAACTCTTAAAATGGATGCGAGAAAATATTTTAAATTATCCGATACCTATTCCTTAGCATTGCGCCTAAGCGCCGGGCTGAGCCGGGGTGCTAATCCTCAACAATTTTTCCTGGGAGGCGTATCCAATTGGCTTAACAGAGATTTTCGCGGGGATGTGCGTATCGGCTCTCTTTCGGATGTGTATTTCGGGGAATTTGTAACGCCCTTGCGTGGTGCGCGTTATTACGAACGCACCGGTGATAATTATGGCTTGATGAATCTGGAATTCCGTTTTCCGCTCATCCCTTATATGCAGCTTGGATTTCCTCCGATTACGCTCGGCAATATTCAGGGACTTCTGTTCGTGGATGCAGGTTCTGCATTATATTCCAAAGAATTATACCAATTCCGCGGTATGGTAAATGGACGATTAAAGGACATTGTGGCCAGTTATGGCATTGGCTCACGTCTGTTTATTTTTGGCATGTTATTACGCTATGATGTGGCCTGGCGCTATGATATTCGCAGTTCCAGTGCTCCGGTTCATTTAATTTCTCTTGGAATCGATATTTAAAAAAGTGAAAGTAATGGTTTCTTTTATTACACGCATTGGAGCCAATAGCATCCGATTTGTCCGGCAAACGGGTGAAATTTTCATCATGCTGGGAAAAACCGCTCGCTATGCCGGCCAAATCTGGCGTACACGAAAACTGATTGTTGAACAGTTGATGGAAATTGGGGTTAAGTCGATTCCTCTCGTCATTTTTGTGGGGCTATTTGCCGGTGCCGTAGCTTCTGTTCAAACGGCTTATCAACTTAAAGGGTTTGTTTCATATAATTACCTCGGCGCAGCTACCAGCGTGGCCATCTTTATTGAACTGGGTCCGGTACTGACTGCTCTGGTTGCAGCCGGTAGAATCGGCGCTTCCATTGCCGCAGAATTGGGCACCATGAGGGTTACCGAACAAATTGATGCCTTAGAGGCGTTAGCCATTGACCCCATTCGGTATCTTGCATTACCACGTATCTTAAGTGGATTCATTATGATCCCCCTGCTTACTGTTATTGCGGATTTTGTAGGAATCATGGGAGCCTATGGCGTTGCCTATTTGAACCTGGATTTACCTTCAGAAATATTTTTTGGTAGTGTAAAAGATTTTTTTACCATAATGAATGTGATGTCCGGTATTATCAAAGCGTTTGTTTTTGGTGGTGTAACGGCTATTGTCGGGTGTTACGTGGGCTTTAGCACTGAAGGCGGCGCAGAGGGCGTAGGTCAGGCAACCATCCGTGCCTTTGTTCTATCGGCGGCCCTTATTTTACTAAACGATTACATTTTATCAGTGATTTTATTCTAATGATTGAAATTAATGATTTACACAAATCTTTTGGCAGCAAGGTCGTACTTAGGGGCGTCAATTTAAATATTGAAAATGGGGAACGCCTCGTAATTATTGGTAGAAGCGGATGCGGCAAGAGTGTATTGCTGAAGCATATTATTAATCTGCTGCAACCCGATAAAGGGTACATTCTGGTTGATGAAATCGCCATTCGCAAAGTCGGCCAAAAGGATCTCTTTTTCCTACGGAAGCAATTCGGTTTTTTGTTCCAGGGCGCCGCTTTATTCGATTCTATGACGGTTGCCGAAAATATTTCTTTACCGCTCGTAGAGCATACAAACCTTTCTCAGGGCGAAATGGATAGGAAAGTAGCTGAAAAGCTGGATTTGGTGGGGCTTCCGGGCATTGAAAAGTTAAAGCCGTCGGAACTATCCGGAGGCATGAAAAAACGAGTTGGTTTAGCACGTGCTATAATCCTTGATCCCAAGTATATCTTGTATGATGAACCTACTACCGGTCTGGACCCGATTATGGCCGCTAATATTGATAAATTGATTGTTCGGCTATCGGAACAGCTGAAAGTTACATCGATTGTTGTAACACATGATATGCAAAGTGTGGAAAAGGTGGCCGACCGGGTGGTTATGTTGCATAACGGAATAATAATTTACTCCGGCACGGTCAGTGATCTTAAAACAACCAATAATGAAGTGGTTCATCAATTTGTAAACGCCGAAGCCGAAGGACCTATTCAACCCAAGCCCCATAAATATTAATTTTTATACTGCCGGTTTCAGTGTAGCTACATTTATAAAAAACAGCAAACAGGATGCTAAGTTTACACAATAGATGTGAAAGTTGATGGATTAAAAGTTTTAAAAAAAGAGATTGGCTAATCAGGGTTACAGAGTTATTCTATCCTTGAATTTCACTTACCGTATTTTTTTTTCTAAGTCCTACCATAGCCCCGATTCCCGCTAAAATTAATACAGCTCCCAAATAAAATTCTCCGGCCGGATATTCACCTAATAACAGGGCAGCGAGTAAAGTTGCAAAAACGGATTCGGAAAGCAGCATCATATTTACTTTATAGATTTCAATACGGCGGGAAGCCCAGTTTAGCATGGAGTGACCAATTAAATTTGGACCAAGAGTTAGCAAGAGAAGCAAAAGCCAGACGGATACAGACAAATTCCAGAATTCCAATCCTCTGAATAATAAAAATGGAAAGATAAATAAAGCGGCGATTCCGTACACATAAAACAGGTATCGAAGAATCGGGATCGAATGTCCTATTCTTCGGGCAATTAACA
>JANTHG010000040.1 GCA_024762535.1 Calditrichaceae bacterium | reverse complement strand
AAAGCCTGGCTTACTTTTGCTGTGGCCGGGGGAGGCCCCACAGGTGTGGAATTAGCCGGTGCTTTGGGTGAACTTGCCGGCGAAACATTAAAAAATGATTTCAGGTCGTTCAACCCGGCGGATGCACGTATATTTTTGATTGAAGGTTCAGATAGAATATTAAAAACATTCCCGGAATCATTATCCCGCCAGGCAGAAAAGGATCTCCAAAAACTTTGTGTTCGGGTACGCTTACATACTCTTGTAAAAGATCTTCATGAAGATGGAATTATCATTGAATCGCAGGGTAAACAATCTATTTTACATTGCAAAACCATTTTATGGACAGCAGGTATAAGCGGAAATTCCATAGCTAATATTCTCGAAAAACGTACAGGTGTGCAGCTTGATAAAATGAACAGGATACCCGTGCAAAACAATTTACTTATTCCTGGTAATCATTCTATATTTGTTATCGGTGATCTGGCACGATTTGAAACGGATGAAGGATCTACCTTGCCCGGGAATGCCACTGTTGCCATGCAACAGGGAAACTTTGTAGGAACCCTTTTAGGAACAACTTCAGAAGTTTCTCTCGCTGTCCCATTCAAATTTAAAAACAAAGGAAATCTTGCAGTTATTGGCCGGAATGCAGCTGTCGCACATATTGCTTCCTATAAATTCACCGGCTTTACGGCCTGGATCATTTGGATTTTAGTGCATATTCGCTATTTAATTCAATACCAAAGCAAAGTTTTGGTTTTGATACAATGGGCATTAAATTATATTACACGAAAACGTGGCGCCCGTTTAATTACACATATTTCTACAAAACTAAGGCAGAATTGACATGATTAAAGAAAAGTCTTTAAAGCAGGTCCTCACTAAAATGTTTAGGAACGGTACAGCTAAAAAGACCATTCAGGATATTTATCGCTTTATTCGTAAATCAGAATTGAGTGAATTGAGATTTCAAAATCCCAATTATCTTGCCATCCATTTAAATATTAGTCGTGTTGAAATGCTTAACATGGTGGTGAATGGTGTGTTACACGGACTTTTTGAAATGCAATGGGATGTAAGTTGTCCACACTGTGGTACCATTGCCGAACATACCCATGTTTTAGGAGAAGTACACGAACACAATTTTTGCCAGTCCTGTCAGGTGGATTTCGATTCGTTTGCGGATCAAAATATCTTGCTTAGTGTATCCATTCATCCAGATTTATTTACAGAGGTCCTGCCCGACCAAATCCTCACGCGAAAAAAAGACGACAGAGTACAACCGGTTTCTGCTTTGGAACTGATTGGAATTCCTGCTTTTAATGAACATTTTGCTTCGCAAATTCCTCCTCTGGATCATTCCGTAAAAATTCGGTCTGCCACACTGATGTTTTCAGATTTAATTCAGTCAACACAATTATACACTCAAATTGGTGACATTAAAGCTTATACTTTTGTAAAGCAGCATTTTGATATTCTTTTCACTGAAATATTAAATCATTCCGGTGGTATTATTAAAACTATTGGGGATGCGGTAATGGCTGTATTTACTGATTCGGTAGAAGCTCTTGTCGTTTCTCTCCAAATCAAAGATGCCGTAAAGCAATTATTACAGGATAATCATTTGGAAGATGAATATGGTTTACGCGTTAGTATCAGTTCCGGTCCGGCTTTAGTTGTAAATATGAATGATCAGATCGATCTTTTTGGATCTATGGTCAATCGAGCTGCTCGCTTAGTTGGGTTTTCATCCAAAGAAACGATTGCCATTAGTGAAGAAATTATGAGCCAGCCCAAGGTGCAGCATTTTTTATCCGAACAACATATAATGGCTCAAAATCTTAACAAGCCATTAAAGGGATTCCCCGGTTTAAATAGCCTTTTTTTATTAAGAAAGTCTTAACCTGTAAAAGTACTTTTAATCTAACAATTTCAACTTGAATCCTTCGTCAAAAACTTCTAACTTTACTTTTGTACACCTGTTAAATGGGATTTACTATGAATTTAGACCAACTGATCGATTATCTCGGTAATGATTCCGAATTCCAAAAAAATATAACCAAATGGTTAGTGTTTGATTCCAAAGCTGCATCCTATGTGGATTTCCCCGAAAACCTGAATCCTAAATTAATAGAAGCGTTGCGCCAAAAGGGAATATCAAAATTATTTACGCATCAACGCGAAACCTTCATAGAAGTGCAAAAAGGGAAGCACGTAGTCGTAGTTACGCCAACGGCTTCCGGTAAAACACTCAGTTACAATTTACCCGTCTTCCAGGAGCTCTTAACCAATCGGGAAAGCCGGGCCATCTATCTCTTTCCTACAAAAGCGCTGTCTCAGGATCAGGTTAAAGAAGCGCAGGATTTGGTTTCTCATTTAAAGGAAGACATTAAAACCTTTACCTTTGATGGCGATACGCCGTACGATGTGCGTCGTACGATCCGCTCGGCCGGTCATATTGTGGTGACCAATCCCGATATGCTCCACCAGGGCATTTTACCTCATCACACTCTGTGGATTAAATTATTTGAGAATTTAAAATATGTTGTGTTAGATGAAATTCATTCCTATCGCGGTGTATTTGGCAGCCATCTTGCAAATGTCATTCGCCGCCTTAAACGTATCGCCGCTTTTTATGGCAGTCACCCCCAGTTTATCTGTTCCAGCGCCACTATTGAAAATCCATCCGAACTGGCTAACAATCTGATTGATGAAGAAATAACTTTAATCGATCAAAACGGTGCACCGCGTGGTACTAAACATTTTTTGTTTTACAATCCGCCGGTAGTCAATTATGAACTGGGCCTGCGCCGGGGTGTGGTTTCGGAAGTCAGACAAATCGCACGGAAAATTATGCCCACCGGCGCGCAAATGATTGTGTTTGCCCGCAGCCGTCTGCGTGTGGAAATTCTTACAACCTATTTACGTGATGTTGCCAGGCAGCTGCATATTTCGCCGGATAAGGTTCGGGGCTATCGTGGCGGGTATCTGCCCAAAGAACGCCGGGCCATTGAAAAGGGTTTGAAAAACGGCAGCATTCAGGTAGTAGTCAGTACCAACGCCCTGGAACTGGGCATTGATATCGGGCAGTTGGATGTGAGCATAATGGCCGGATATCCCGGTTCCGTGGCCAGCGCCTGGCAGCAATCGGGCAGGGCAGGCAGACGCCAAAGCACTTCCTTAACCATTTTGGTCTCTTCCAGCGCACCTCTGGATCAGTATATCATTCAGCATCCGGATTATTTCTTTAATAAAAATCCCGAGACGGCACAAATTGACCGGGACAATTTGCCCATTTTAATGAGCCATTTAAAATGCGCTGCTTTCGAATTACCTTTTACGGAAGAAGAAGTGTTTGCTCCGGATATAACACCACAATTATTAGAATTTTTAGTGGACGAACATATTCTGCGAAAAACCGATGGTAAATATTTTTGGATGCGTGATATTTATCCTGCTGACGAAGTGGGACTGCGCAGTACGGCCGCTGAAAATGTGGTGATCATTGATTCCGGACATCCGGAACACCGCGTCATTGGAGAAATCGATCTGTTTGCTGCGCCGGAAATGGTACATACCGATGCCATTTACATCCACAACACGGTTCAGTATCACGTAGACGAATTGGACTGGGATGAGAAGAAAGCCTATGTACACGAAGTGGATTCCGACTACTACACGGATGCGATTACCAAAACAGACTTAAAAGTTCTGGATATTCTTCAGGAAACCGAAGAAGCATACGGATTGCGTAAAACCTTTGGCGAAGTAGCTGTTGCCCGGGTAACCACTGCGTACAAGAAAATCAAATTCCATACTCACGAAAATGTGGGCATGGGGCGCGTCTACTTACCGGAACAGGAAATTCAGACGTCTGCTTTATGGTGGGAGTTCCCGGATGATTTGTTTGTGGATCCTTTTTTCAAAGAATCCGTAATCGGAGAAGGTTTAAAAGGCATTGCCTACGCTTTACACCATTTAATTCCTCTCTATATAATGTGTGATATCAGCGATATCTCTGTCATTCCCATGGTGAACGATCCGTTTACACACAAGCCAACCATTTATGTGTACGATAAGTACCAGGGTGGGATGGGATTAAGTAAAAAACTATTTGCCATAGACCGGGCTGTGCTAAGCGCTGTGCAAACCCATATTACGACCTGTGCCTGCAAAGAGGGGTGTCCCAGTTGCACCGGTCCCGTTATTGACGGCGGATTATTTGGAAAATCCAGCGCCCTTAAAATTTTAAATATGCTTAAGTTGGAAATGGATTAAGTTGCTTTAATATGGATATTTCTAAGAAACTTAAGTTCTATCAATCTACAAAGACCAAAGCTCCCGAATCCGCCATCCCGGCTTCTCTTAAAGTATTGCAATCACATTTTAACGGGGAAGTAGTAAGTGAACAAGCACCCTATTTAAAAATAGTCAGAGCATATCCTTTGGATTATCCGCCCTCTGTTCAACTAAATCTGCTAACCAAAGGAATTCTATCCACTTCTATCCCGTTAGACAAATGCCTTTTTTTTGACCTGGAAACTACCGGCCTTTCCGGTGGAACCGGTACCTTTCCGTTTCTTATTGGAATCGGTTATTTCGCCGAATCCTCATTTAAAGTAGAACAATTTTTTTTACCCGATTTTGGTCGGGAATATTATCTGTTTCGATATTTAGATGAAATACTGCCTCAGTTCGATTACTTAGTTTCCTATAATGGCAAAAGTTTTGATTTACCACTTCTCAAAAGCCGCTTTATTTTAAACCGTGTCCAATCGGACTGGGAACGAATGATGCATATCGATTTGTTGCATATTTCCCGCCGCATCTGGAAAGACAGTTTTGAAAACATAACTCTCGGTTCCATTGAAGAGAATTTACTGAACCGGCAGCGCCCGGATGACATTCCCGGTGCGCTGATTCCCCAGGCCTATTTTACCTATTTGCGTACAGGCGTGGTGCACGATGTCATTCGCATCATTGAACATAATTATCTTGATATCATTTCCATGGCCGATCTCATACTAATCCTGGCAAAGATAGAAGAAAATCCTGCTGAATTAAATGATCCATCCGCGCTTATTCGTCTTGCACGGCTGGCGTACGAGCAGGATAGCGCGTTATATTTTGATAAAGTATGGGATTATTTTGAGGGTCATCATCAGGCCATACCTTCGCAACTACTGTGTTGGCGCAGCTTAAAAGCCAAAAGGGAAAACGATTGGGACCGGGCCTGCACCCTGTGGGAAGAACTACTGAATACGCAGGAATATTTTTATTTTGCCATAGAAGAACTGGCCAAATACTATGAGCACAAGCAAAATGATTTTTTAACGGCACAGAAATATACCCAAAGAGGACTGAAAGCGCTGAAATTGGTCGAGGAATTGAATCCCTATCATCCCGACCTTTCTTTAATGAATGCCTTGGAAAAGCGTATGTTGCGCCTAAGTAAAAAAACAAAAAATATAAACTGTTAAAATAAATTTTCCGTTTGAACTTCATGAAATTATCTTGATTGTTTTTATTTTTGGTCTTATATTTTTCAATCGTATAATCCCGCCCAAACATGAATACAGGAGGCAGCATGAAGTACAAAAATTTAGCTGAAATGTTTTTTTCCAAACGAGAAGAGTTTCCTGATAAGATTGCTTATTCTTTCAAAGAAGATGGCAACTGGAAAGAACTTACCTTTAAAGAAGTTGTTGACAAAGCGGAAAAGATTTCTGCCGGATTGGCATCACTGGGTATAGAGGCGGGAGATAAAGTAGCTATCATTTCAGGAAACCGATATGAATGGGCTTTGATTGATTATGCTACCGAAGCACTCGGCGCTATGTTGGCACCTATTTATCCTTCCTTGCTTCCTGAACAGGCCCTCTACATAATGGATGATTCCGAAGCCAAAGTATTATTCGCTGAAAATGAGATTCAGGAAGAAAAAATAGATGAAATACGCGCAAAAGCCCAAACAGTTAAAAATTATTTTGTAATTGACCGTAATGTTAAGGTTTTAGAATCATGGCGTACTCTGGATAAACTTATTGAAATGGGAACGGAATTTCTTGCTAAGCAGCCAACTTATGTAACTGATACTATAAAGACAGTTGAAACAGATTTACCGGCTACCTTAATTTACACATCCGGAACAACTGGTGAACCCAAAGGCGCTATTTTAACGCATCGTAACTTTTTATTCGATGTAGAAGATTCATTATCGGTTATTGATATTTACTCCGAAGATGTTTTTCTTTCTTTCTTACCCCTTAGTCATGTGCTTGAACGAATGGCCGGTCATTATTTAAGCTGTTACAGAGGTTGCACGGTTATTTATGCTGAGTCTGTTGATACGGTTGCTGAAAATATGAGTGAAGTAAAGCCAACGATTATGGTTTCGGTTCCCAGGTTATACGAAAAAATTTACGGCAGAGTACTTGAAAGCGTCGAAGCCGGATCTCCTGCTAAACGTAAAATCTTTTATTGGGCGCTAAACATTGGTAAAACCTATGTCAATAAGATTATGAAAAAACAACCCATTGGCAGGGGATTGGAATTTAAACGAAAAATTGCTTACAAGCTGGTTTTTGGGAAATTATACGAAAAAGTGGGGGGAAGGCTTCGCTTTTTTATCAGTGGCGGCGCTCCGCTATCTGCTGAAATCGCTGAATTTTTTGGAGCTGCAGGAATGCGTATCCTCGAAGGTTACGGCTTAACTGAAACCTCACCCGTTATTTCTGTAAATCTATATGATAACTTTAAATTTGGAACAGTCGGTCCGGTATTGCCAAATGTAGAAGTAAAAATTGCTGAAGATGGTGAAATACTTACCCGTGGTGACCACGTCATGAAAGGATATTTTAAGAAAGAAGCGGAAACCAATGAAGTCATTGATAGTGATGGATGGTTCCATACAGGTGATATTGGTCATATTGACGAAGATGGAATGTTAAAAATTACGGATCGTAAAAAGAATATTATCGTGACCGCGGGTGGTAAAAATATTGCTCCTCAACCCATCGAAAATAAATTTACAACCAGTAAATTTATTGACCAGGCTGTAATGATTGGTGACAAGCGAAAATTTTGTTCTGCTGTTGTAGTCCCTTCGGTAGAAGGTTGTGTAAGCTGGGCCGAAGAAAAGGGTTTAAAATATACAACCTACGAAGAGCTTATTGCTTTACCCGAAACCTATGAATTAATCCAGAACGAAATTAATGCTCTATCCGGAAACCTGGCACGTTATGAAACCATTAAAAAATTCATTTTTGCAAAAGAACCATTTAGTATCGATTCCGGAGAACTGACTCCTTCCCTAAAAGTTAAGCGCAATGTTGTAGAAAAAAATTATAAAAGTGAAATCGATGCTATGTATGCTAATTAAATAAGTGAGGGTTTTTAAAAAAGGGAGCCTGGGCTCCCATTTTTTATTTATAATCTATGGGAGAAATTAAAAAACATCCGAAAGTTAAAGCATTTGCCGGAATTACTTTTCTGGTCGAAGAGCAACTGAATTTGGTTTTAACCAGATTAATTGATGAATTTGGGCCCATTGATCTCAGCTCTGACATATTTTCATTTGATGAATTTACAAATTATTATCAAAAGGAAATGGGTTCCCATTTACAAAAAACATTCATCTCATTTGAAAATCCTATTCCTGTGTCTTTTTTACCCCAAATGAAACTAAATACGAATGAACTGGAAAAAAAATACTTAAACGGATCCAAACGATCGGTGAATATAGATCCCGGATACCTAACCCTGGCCAAAGTAGTATTAGCAACAACCAAAGACTATATTCACCGTTTATACATAAGCGATGGTATTTACGGGGATCTTCATTTATTCTTTAAAGATGGAAAATATCAAACTCAAACTTGGACTTATCCCGATTATCGGCAGGAAAAAGTATTAAACTTTTTTTTACAAATGCGTTCGCTATATCTAAAAAAAATAGATGAAAAATCTCTAAAATAACTTGCTTGTATTGAATCAACTATTGTAATTTGAGTTGTAAAACCAGATCTCCGGAGACAGGAAATGCTTGATGCTATTTTTATTATTTTAATCGCTTATTTAATTGGTTCATTCCCTACAGCTATTATTGCCGGGAAACTTCTAAAAAATATTGATATTAGAGATTATGGTAGTGGCAATGCTGGCGCCACCAATGTGTTGCGTACTCTGGGTTGGAAAGCAGGAATTGTTGTATTGTTGATAGATATGATTAAAGGTTTCATTCCTGTATTCTGGCTTGCCGGCATGATTCACCAAAACCCACAAACTTTAATTTATTTTCAAATACTAGCAGCAATCAGCGCTATTGCCGGTCATATTTGGACTGTTTTTGCCGGTTTTAAAGGCGGTAAGGGAGTGGGAACATCAGCCGGTGTATTTTTGGGACTTGCGCCTGTTCCTTTGCTTATAGCCCTAGCAGTATTTATTTTTGTTGTTGCTTTTACACGTTACGTATCGTTGGGATCTATTACTGCGGCTTTGGCTTTTCTGGTGGTTATTTCGATTCAGAAATTTGCAACCTCAGTTAACATACCTTTGGTTTTATATTATCTTTCCATTATTGTAGTAGTTTTGCTGTGGTATGCCCATCGAGAGAACATCAAACGCCTTTTACAGCATAATGAAAATAAAATCACTTTTAGTAGCCCAAAAAAATAGGGGAGGTCCTGAATGCGTATTGCTTTAATCGGAGCTGGAAGTTGGGGAACCAGTTTGGCATTGGTCTTACATTCTAATAAACATCAGGTGCGATGTTGGACCATAGAACAATCTACCATTAGGGATGTACAAAAAAAACATGAAAATAGCCGTTATTTGCCCGGCGTGCATATTCCCGAAGAAATTATATTCACGGATAATATCAAAGAAGCGGTGGAAGATGCGGATATAATTTTAAACGCTGTCCCTTCACAAGTCACCCGTCAAGTGGTTCCGCAGGTGCTTAATGCTCTTAATAAAAAAGGCCAAATTTGGGTTACAGTATCTAAAGGAATCGAAAATAAAACCTACAAACGGATTACCGAAGTAATTCACGAGGTAGGAAACATTCCGCGTGAACTCATTGTTGCTCTCTCAGGTCCCAGCCATGCTGAAGAGGTGTCGCGAAAAGTACCCACGGCAATTGTTTCTGCCTGTCCCGATCATGATAGTGCTCAAATCGTTCAAGAGACTTTTATGACCAATTTTTTACGAATATACTCCTCTACTGATGTAATTGGAGTGGAATTAGGTGGCGCTCTTAAAAACATTATTGCCCTGGCAGCAGGTATTTGTGATGGAGCCGGATTTGGTGATAATACGAAAGCTGCTCTTATGACCCGCGGTCTGGTGGAGATGACCCGTTTAGGTGTTAAAATGGGAGCCAAACCGGATACTTTTGCAGGATTGAGTGGAATGGGTGATTTAATTGTAACCTGTATGAGTCGGCATTCTCGTAACCGCCATGTTGGAGAAGAAATAGGAAAGGGACGTAGCCTGGAAGAAGTTCTGAACGAAATGGTTATGGTGGCCGAAGGGGTGAAAACCACTATTTCCGCTTATGAATTGGCAAATTCCAGCCATGTGGATATGCCCATAACCGAACAAATTTATTTAACTTTATTCAAAAACAAATCACCTCATCAAGCCATGATGGATTTAATGACCCGAGAATCCAAACTGGAAGATTGGGGTTAAACAAACAAAAGGAGTGCAATCATGATTCGTTCTATTTTATTACCGATTGACGGCTCCACCTATTCTAAATCTGTTTTGGAATACGGAATCCACTTGGGCAAAGCATTAAATGCTACTTTGCGTGTATTGACAGTAGTGGATATACGTTTGTATGAATGGAATATGGCCGCTGGCAGCGATTCTTTTGTCCCGGTGGTTACTACCACAGCTTTTCAGGAAGAGACTCAGCAAATGTTAAAGAAAAAGGCTGAAGCTATCCTGGATAAAGCTAAAGAAATGCTCATAAAGAGCGGGCTGACTTTTGAATTTGAAACCTTTGATGGTATACCGGCCGATGAAATAACAGACCGTGCTAAAATATCAGATCTAATTATTTTAGGCATTCGAGGTGAATATGAACGGTGGGGTAGGCACGAACTGGGAGCAACAGTGGAAATTGTTGCCCGACAAACCAGTAAACCGGTGTTACTGGTTGATAAAATATTTACACCCTTTAAACGAATTTTATGTGGTTATAACGGGAGTGACGCTTCAAACCGAGCCTTACAATTATCAGCATTTTTATCGAAGGAACTTCAAATGCTGTTGCAGGTTTTGGTTGTTTCTTCAGTAGATGAAGAGCGGAATATTCTATTAAATGAAGCCGGTAAATATTTAGAACCTTATGATATCGAATTTCAGTTACGCCATGAAGCTGATAATTCTGCTGTTGATGCCTTAATCAATGCCAGGGCAAGTGCGCCTTTTGATGTATTACTGGCAATTGGAAGCTTTGGCCATTCCCGTTTGCGTGAAGCCATCCTGGGAAGTACCACTGTTCAAATTATGCGTAAGGCAGCTAAACCAATTTTGCTTGCACGATAAAATACTTTTTAAAAACAATGACTCTACTTTTGGAGGATTAATGAGCGCTAAAATTATTACCCTTTCACGACACATAATTGAAGAAGAACGAAAATTTCCCAAAGCTACCGGCAAATTCACCGACTTAATGAATGATATAGCATTTGCAGCTAAATTGATTTCATACAATACGAATAAAGCAGGATTAATGGGTATCCTTGGAGAAACCGAAAATGTGAATGTTCAGGGAGAAGTAGTTAAGAATTTAGATGTCTTTGCCCAGGAAACCATGGTAAAAGCTTTAGATCATGGAGGGCATACTTGCGTTATGGCTTCAGAAGAAGAGGAAGACATTATTTCAATTCCAGATGAATATCCCCTGGGCAAATATGCAGTATTATTTGATCCTTTGGATGGTTCGTCAAACATTGATGCCAATGTGAGTGTGGGAACTATTTTTTCCATTTATAACCGTGTTTCTCCTGAAGGACGCCCCGGTACCAAAGATGATGTTTTACAACCAGGAATCAGACAGGTCTGTGCCGGTTATGTGATTTATGGTTCTAGCACAATGTTGGTTTATACTACCGGGAACGGAGTTCATGGCTTTACCTTAGATCCCAGCTACGGAGAGTTTATTCTTTCTCATCCCAATATTCGGATTCCTAAAAAAGGAAAAATTTACAGTGTAAATGAGAGTAATTTTGACTATTGGAAACAAGAAGTTAAAAATTATATCCATTATGTTAAACAAATAGATGAAGCGACTGACAGACCTTTGAATTCCCGCTATATTGGTTCTATGGTTGCGGATGTACATCGTAATCTTTTATATGGTGGTATCTTTTTATATCCGGCCAGCAAAACCGCTCCAAATGGTAAATTACGTTTAGGCTACGAAGCTAATCCCATGTCTTTTATTGTTGAACAAGCGGGCGGACGGGCAACCAATGGTACCCAACGCATTCTCGAAATTCAACCCAAAACGATTCATCAGCGTGTTCCGCTTTTTCTTGGTTCTGAAGAAGATGTACGCTTACTTGAAGAGTTTATTTCAGGAAAACGAAGCTAGTGTTAAAAACAAAACATTGAAATACAAATCAATATCTTTTAAAGCAATATTTCAGTGTGAACTTATGTTTTTAATTCTATCTTTTTAGTTTTGCTATGCCAAAGGATAAATCGGTTTCTTATTCGTCGATAAATGAATTAGTATACAATTTTCATTTATCGAATACCCCCAAATTATCTTTTGCATACCACAGACACTTCCTTTAAATTTGTTTCACGCCGGGGAAACGAACTATGTTCTTTAACCCCATAAATATCAATATATTAAACCCTTTAATCAGGTGAAGCCTTGTCTTTTGTACATTTACATAATCATTCGCACTATTCTTTACTAGATGGTGCTGCAAAAATCCGTGAAATGGTACAACGTGCCGCTGAACTGGGCATGGATGCTTTAGCCCTTACGGATCACGGAAATATGTTTGGCGCTGTTGAATTTTATTCCGAAGCCAAAAAAGCGAACATCAAGCCCATTATTGGGATGGAAGCCTATATCGCGCCTCGCGAACGAACCTACCGCAAATCAATCGATGGGGAATCCCATTCCTATCATTTGGTGCTGCTTGCCAAAAACGAAATTGGTATGCGCAATTTAATGAAACTCAGTTCCAAAGCCTATCTCGAAGGATACTACTACAAACCCCGCATCGATAAACAGATTCTGCGTGAATATTCCGAAGGGCTGGTTGCCTCCACTGCCTGTATGAAGGGCGAGGTTCCCTACAAATTACGGCGCGGGATGCGTGAACAGGCCATCAAAGCCGCTGAGGAATATCTCGAAATTTTTGGCGATGATTTTTATTTTGAAATCCAGGAGCACCATATTCCAGAAGAGGCGGCGGTTTATCCCAAAATGTACGACCTTGCCAAAGAAATGGGCGTAAAGGTGATTGCCACTAATGATAATCACTACCTTAAAAAAGGGGACCACGAGGCACACGACATTCTGCTTTGCCTGCAAACCGGTAAAGACCGGGACGATCCCAACCGCATGCGTTACGGTACGGAAGACCTCTATCTAAAATCACCGGACGAGATGTACCAGCTGTTTAAAGATAAATCCGAAGTGCTGGAAAATACCCTGGAAATTGCTGAAAAGATTAATCTGGAAATCGATTTTAACAAACGGTATTTACCCGAATTTCAGATTCCGGAAAACGAAGGAACGAAAGACGCGGATGAATATCTGCGCCGCCTGACCCTGCGGGGTGCAGAAAAAAATTATCCGGAAATGACGGATGAAGTCAAACAGCGTATTGATTATGAATTGAATGTTATTAAAGAAATGGGTTTTGCCGGATATTTCCTGATTGTGCAGGATTTTATCGAAGCTGCCCGAAAACGGGATATTCCTGTTGGACTGGGACGCGGTTCCGCTGCGGGTAGTATCGTCTCTTACAATCTTGGCATCACAAAAGTAGATCCCTTACGTTACGACCTGCTGTTTGAGCGTTTTCTGAATCCCGAACGTATTACCATGCCCGATATTGATATCGATTTCTGCGTAGAACGCCGTGAAGAAGTTATTGAATACGTCCGCGAAAAATACGGACGGAAAAATGTGGCTCAAATCGTAACCTTTGGTACGATGGCTTCCAAGGGGGTGGTGCGCGATGTATCCCGTGTGCTTAATATTCCCATTCCCCAAGCCGATAAAATCGCCAAATTAATTCCTGCCAAAGCGGGCAAAGGCATGCCACTGGCCAAAGCGTTGGAAGAAGTACCGGAATTAAAAGAACTAACCGAACGGGACGATCCGCAAATCCAGGAACTGATTAAATACGGACTCACTCTGGAGGGTATTGCCCGCCATACTTCTATCCATGCTGCCGGTGTGATCATTACGCCGGAAGAGACCGACAACTACATTCCTCTTTTCAAAACCAAAGATGGTGAAATTGCCACCCAATGGACCATGGGCTGGAGCGAAGCCATCGGTCTGCTTAAAATGGACTTTCTGGGATTGCGTAATTTAACGGTAATCCAAAAAGCGGAAAGGATGATCAGTAAACGCCTCGGAAAACCGTTTTCCGTGAGTGATGCGCCTTTGGATGATGAAAAAACGTTCAAGTTATTTGGCGACGGCCTGACCGTGGGTGTGTTTCAGTTTGAAAGTTCCGGTATGCAGGAATATCTGAAGAAGCTGAAACCGAGCCGCATCGAAGATTTGATAGCCATGAACGCACTGTACCGGCCCGGCCCTATGAGCATGATCGATGATTTTATTGACCGTAAATACGGGCGTAAAAAAATAGAATACCTACATCCCGATCTGGAACCCATTCTAAAGGAAACCTACGGAATTATTGTGTACCAAGAACAGGTGATGCGTATTGCGTCCGATTTGGGTGGTTTTACACTGGCAGAAGCGGATTTAATGCGCCGTGCCATGGGTAAAAAGAAAAAAGAAGTGATGGCCGAACAGAAAAAGAAATTTGTGGACGGCTGTATCAAAAAGGGAATTGTAAATAAAGTGGCGCAACAGGTAGCGGATTTAATCGAAAAATTCGCTTCTTACGGTTTCAATAAATCGCACTCGGCCGCCTATGCTATTATCGCTTACCAAACCGCCTATTTAAAAGCACATTATCCGGCTGAATTTATGTCCGCCAACTTAACCACGGAAATGCACAGCGGCGACCGCGTAATGGTGCTGATGGATGAGTGTAAAAAAATCGGTTTAAAAGTGAAACCACCGGATGTGAACTACAGCGTGGCCGAGTTTCAGCCGGTTAGCGCCAATGAAATTGCCTTTGGCATGGAGGCCATCAAGAATGTGGGACGCAATGCGATCAATTCCATTGTTCAGGCCAGGGAAGAGCACGGCCCGGCCAAAACCATCTTCGACCTGCTGAAACACGTGGATTTGCGTTTAGTCAATAAAAAAGTAATGGAAAGCCTGATTCAGGCCGGGGCTATGGATTCTTTGGAAGGCACCCGCGCTCAGCTCTTTAATGCTATCGAAAGCGCTACCAATTTTGCCCAAAGCATTCAGGGCGAAAAGAATAAAAACCGCAATCAGCGTAATTTGTTTGATTTGGCCGGAGGCGATGCGGGTGCTGACCAATTGGTTTCCGTTCCCGAATTACCGGATGTACCTGAGTGGAATGTTACGGATAAGCTCAAAAAGGAAAAAGAACTCCTCGGCTTTTATATTTCGGGTCATCCGCTGGAACGCTACCGGCCTGTTATGCGTCTGTTTAGTACGCCCATTGATGATTATATTTCCGTTGACGGAGAAGAGCCCAACGCCAAGCAGCCGCCTCAGGCGTTACAGGTGAGCGGGCAAATCATTGAAATGCGCACTATTCTCGATAAAAAAAATCAGAAAATGGCGTTTGTGAAAATCGAGGATTTTAAACACACCTATGAAATCGTTGTGTTTGGTTCGGTTTATCCGCTCTTTCAGGAATATTTGCAATTAGATCAAATGGTGCTGGTATTTGGTAAATTAAGCAGCGGCAGTTCCTTTGACGACAGTGTGATCAAGATGATCGGCGATCAGATTCTACCCCTGGAAAAAGTGCCCGAGGAATTAACCGAAGCTCTGTCTTTACGTATTCACAAAGACCATTTTACAGAAGAAGATATGCATCGTCTCAAAACCGTGTTGCGTTCCAGTCCCGGCACCAGCCGTGTCTTTTTTGAACTATCTTTAAACGGCAGCGGTAATTTCCGTTTAATTTCCAATGCAGTGCGGGTAAAACTTACCTTTAACACCCTAACGGAATTAGATAAAATCTTTGGAGAGGGCGAAATTAAGGTGAAAGTCCGCGAACGATGAAAGTGGTTCTGCAACGTGTATCAAAAGCCGAAGTCCGCGTTAAAGGTAAAGTGGTTGGCTCTATTGGGCAAGGTTTGCTTTTGCTTGTGGGAATTGCCAAAGAGGATATGGAAGCGGATATTGCCTTTGTTGCCGAAAAATGCGTACATTTACGAATCTTTTCGGACGATGCCGGTAAAATGAATTTATCCCTTTTAGATGTGGGCGGCGAAATCCTGGCTGTTTCCCAATTTACTTTACTTGGAGATACCCGAAAAGGACGGCGGCCCAGTTTTATTAATGCGGCTGAGCCGGAAAAGGGGAAAGCCCTTTACGATTTATTTACCGACAAATTACGTTCCTATTCCATACCTGTTTCGTGTGGCATCTTTGGCGCTATGATGGACGTGGAACTGATTAACGACGGACCCGTTACACTGATTGTGGAAAGTAAAACAAGGAATTAACGTAGCGTATGAAAATTCTTCCTGAAAATAAATATCTTCGATGGGGAAGTTACATCATCCTGTTTATTTTATTTGTCATTTTAATGGATAAAGTGATTATGCCGTGGTATGTACGCCTCGGGAATGAAACAGAACTACCCGATGTGGTGGAAATGGATCTGAAAGATGCGCAGAAAAAGTTGGAAACAGCAGGATTTACGGTCGTGATTTCCGATTCTGTGTATGACGCCACAATGCCCGAAGGTACGGTGGTGGAACAGATGCCGCTACCACTGACTACGGTAAAAACAGGCCGACATGTCTATTTAAAAGTAAGTATTGGTGAAAAACCGATTATTATGCCTAATCTGTTTTACAAATCTCCGCGAGACGCCGAATTGATCTTAAAATCGTACGGATTACCCATCGCCTCCACCATGTACGAGTACAACGATATTTCCCTGGAGGGCGTTGTGATTTCGCAATCCTATCCCGCAGGGCAGGAAATTAAAAAAGGCACACCCATAACCATAACCGTGAGCCTGGGGCCATTTCCCAAGCAGCCTGTTATTCCGGCGCTGGTGCGTAAATCATTGGATGCCGCAAAAAAACAATTGAAACTGCTTGGAGTGAAACACGTGCGAATTACTTTTGAAGAGCGGGATGATATTTTGCCGGAAACAGTCTTACAACAAAGCCTGCCCAAAGGAACGCCCATTAACAAAGAGACAGCTATTGAGTTGACTGTTAGTAAGTTGAAACCAAAAGGGGAACAATAGTGGCTTATCTTGCGCCTTCCATTCTTTCTGCCGATCTTCTTTCATTGCGGCAGCAGATTCAAACGGTCAGCGAACATGGGGCGGACTACATCCACGTGGATGTGATGGATGGCGTGTTTGTGCCCAATTTAACCTTTGGCCCCAATATGGTAAAAGCCGCCAAACGTTCTACGGATTTACCCGTAGATGCCCATTTGATGATTGTGCATCCGGAAAACGCTGTTCAGGCCTATGCCAAAGCAGGTGCGGATATCATTACCGTACATCAAGAAGCCTGCACGCATTTAGATCGCATTATTCATCAAATTAAAGATTCAGGTTGTAAAGCAGGTGTGGCAATCAATCCTGCTACGCCCTGGGATGTACTGAAACCGGTTTTGTCAATTATTGACCTTGCTTTGGTAATGAGTGTAAATCCCGGTTTTGGCGGACAGTCTTTTATTCCATACACGCTGGATAAAATTTCCGGGTTGAATGCGCAACGTAAAAATACCGGATTTGATTATTTGATAGAAGTGGATGGTGGCATCCATTCCGGAACAGCGGATGCTGTATTACTAGCCGGCGCTGATATTCTGGTGGCCGGGAATGCGGTTTTCGGTCAGAAAAATGTTGGGCAAGCCTGTAGCGATCTAAAGAAACAAATTCAGGCGGAAGGCAGAAACGCGTAGTGCAAAACCGGCTCGAGCTTAAATATGAAATTCAGCGTAAACTGATTCATATCCTCACTTCAGCCATTCCGCTGGCCCTCTATCTTGGGGCTGAAGAAAACTATGTCTTTTATTTTGTGCTCATCCTTTTTGCCGGATTTTTAATAGCTGATCTATTGCGGATGAATTTTCACCTTGCGGAAAAATATTTTTTATTCGTATTTTCATCCCTGTTACGCG
This sequence comes from Calditrichaceae bacterium, assembly GCA_024762535.1. Classification (GTDB taxonomy): domain Bacteria; phylum Calditrichota; class Calditrichia; order Calditrichales; family Calditrichaceae; genus JANTHG01. The sequence continues at coordinate 1,793 of JANTHG010000040.1, read as the reverse complement.
GCGAAGAGCAAAAAAAACAATTGACCGGAGCAACCTATCTGTTTTTGGGAATGGCACTGACGCTCTATTTGTTTTCAAAAGAAGCAGCCATTCCGGCCTTACTGTTTTTAACGCTGGCAGACCCAGCGGCAGCGATTGTAGGGAAGCAGTTTGGAACGGACAGCTATTTTGGTAAAACCTTTGTAGGAAGTCTGGCGTTTTACTTAACAGCTTCTGCTGTAATTTTGGGATTGACAACGTACAGTTGGGCCGGACTTGGTGTGGCCTTGTTCACTGCGGTAATCGAATTTTTGCCGCTTAAAATAAATGACAATTTACTTATCCCGCTTGTTTCGGGCTACCTCTTGCAGGTTCTACGTTAACGGAGTGATTATGACACCAAAGAGAATTCTCATTATCCTTGTCCTTTTTCTGGTGCAAACTGGGCAAACAGCCACTTTTGGGAAATACGCCGGTTCTTTTTTAAGCCTGGGCGCCGGTAGCCGTATTCTTTCCATGGGCAGCGCCGGAACCGCAAGTGTGAACGATGTAACCGCCGGATACTGGAATCCTGCTGCTTTGACCGAGGCGTCCGGGTTTCAGGTAGAATTTATGCACAGTAAGCAATTCATCAGCAGCATTCAGCATAATTACCTTGGCTTTTCCAATGCGAACAGTGACGGTTCCATATTTGGGTTTTCCATGTTTTATCTGGCTGTAAATGATATTAAAGACAGCCGGAATGCGTACAATTTTATTGACGATAAAGTGGATTACTCCCAAATTCGTTATTTTAGTACCGGGGACTATGCTTTTTTATTCTCCTATGCCAAGCCCTACTCCGCAGATATGAGTTACGGTATCAATGTAAAAATGATTTATCGCGATTACGAATCGCAAAGCGCATATGGTTTGGGTTTTGACGCCGGCTTAAATTACCACCTGCAGCCAAACTGGCGTGTGGGCCTGATGCTTCGCGATATAACCAGCACTATGCTGGCCTGGAGTGGCGGGGAAAAGGAATTCATTACACCTTCTTTGCGGATTGGAACAGCGTATCAATTAGAGTTTCCCTCTATCGGCTTTACCATTCAGCCAACAGTTGACCTGAATATTCTTTTCGAAAATAGACAAGCGGGTAGCCAAATGCATGTGGGGCCCGTAAGCTTAGATTCTTTTTGGGGAATTGAAATTGCCTACAATCAGCTGCTTTCCATTCGTGGCGGTTTGGATGATTTGCAACGCTTTAACACAGGCGTTGGTCTGCAAATCCCCAAAATACAGTTTGATTATTCCTTTACAGCCTATGATTCCGAATTGGGTAACATGCAGCGGATTTCAGTACATTTACAACTCGAATCCTTATTTGCAGGGAATAAAAACTGAGTTTTCATTTTTTATCTTTTTAAATTATATAAATATTGACTACCTAAATGTTTAGCCACAATTTAAAGCCTGGAAATATAAAGATCCCTATTTCTGAAATCGAGTGGCATGCAGTCCGATCCAGTGGACCGGGCGGGCAACATGTGAACAAAGTATCCTCAGCTGTGCATCTGCGTTTTGATATTAAAGCGTCATCTTTACCGGAAAGCTACAAAGAGCGATTGCTCAAATTTCGCGACAAGCGGATAACAGCAGATGGAATTATCATTATCAAAGCGCAGCAATCCCGCAGTCAGGTTAAAAACAAACAAATTGCTCTGGAACGTCTTTACGAAATCATCGCGCAGGCCATAATCACCCTCAAGAAACGAAAACCCACCAGGCCCACCAAAAGTTCTAAAGAAAAACGACTCGATCAAAAGAAAAAA
>JANTHG010000039.1 GCA_024762535.1 Calditrichaceae bacterium | reverse complement strand
TGATAAACATACGCCTTCGATGCGCATGTTGACAGATGATAAGAAATTCCATGATATAAAAAAATAAATAAGAATTGGGAGAACGTTTCATGGCAAAATTAGAAACATTTTACTATGACAATAAAATTGTCCGTGATTTTGCAATCGCTTCGGTGGTTTGGGGAGTCGTGGCGTTTTTGGTTGGGCTTACGGTTGCTTTTCAGATTTATTTACCGCAACTGAATTTTGGCATTCCCTATATAACTTTCGGCCGTCTGCGACCTTTACACACCAACGCTGCTATTTTTGCTTTTGTGGGTAACGGTATCTTTTTCGGTGTCTATTACTCTTTGCAGCGTCTGCTTAAAGCGCGCATGTGGAGTGATGTGTTGTCACGCATCCATTTTTGGGGATGGCAATTGATTATTGTATCGGCCGCCATAACAATTCCGCTTGGTATAACCATGAGTAAAGAATATGCCGAATTGGAATGGCCGATAGATATTATGATTGCTATAGTATGGGTTATATTCGGAATAAATATGATTGGAACCATTATCAAACGCCGTGAAAAACACATGTATGTGGCGATTTGGTTCTATATTGCAACTTTTTTTACAGTAGCCATTTTGCATATTGGTAATTCCATTGAACTACCTGTTACGTTTTTAAAAAGCTATCCGGTGTATGCCGGGGTGCAGGATGCGCTGGTTCAGTGGTGGTACGGGCATAACGCCGTAGCCTTCTTTTTAACCACACCTTATCTTGGCCTGATGTACTATTATTTGCCCAAAGCCGCTAATCGGCCCATCTTTTCTTACCGACTTTCTATTATTCATTTTTGGGCATTAATCTTTATTTACATCTGGGCCGGCCCGCATCATTTATTGTATACGGCTTTACCGGACTGGACTCAATCCCTGGGTACCGTATTTTCCATTATGCTCATCGCACCATCCTGGGGCGGTATGCTGAATGGTTTGCTAACCCTGCGCGGCGCCTGGGACAGGGTGAGGGAAGATCCTATTTTAAAGTTTATGGTTGTTGCAGTCACTGCTTACGGTATGGCTACGTTTGAAGGTCCCATGCTGGCGCTTAAAAACATTAATGCGCTCTCTCATTATACGGATTGGACCATTGCTCATGTGCATGTGGGCACTTTAGGCTGGAACGGGCTTCTTACTTTTGGAATTTTATATTGGCTGATTCCGAGGATATACAACACAAAGCTCCATTCCGTTAAAATGGCCAATTTCCATTTTTGGATTGCCACACTTGGTATAATCTTTTATGTGATTCCCATGTGGTGGGCCGGTGTGGCACAGGGATTAATGTGGAAACAGTTTACGCCCGAAGGATTCCTGAAATATCCCATCTTTTTAGAAACGGTTCTGCAAATTGTGCCTATGTACATTATCCGTTCCATCGGTGGAACGCTTTACCTGACCGGTTCCATCGTGATGGTTTATAATTTAGTTAAAACAGCCAAATCCGGCTCCTTGGTTGCGGAAGAAAAAGCGGAAGCGCCCGCTTTAATTGCGCATCCGCCGAATGAGCCAAAACCGGCCTACTGGCACAACTGGATAGAAAGCCGTCCCATGCAGTTTTTCATTGCTTCTATTGTCGTTGTTTTAATTGGTGGAATGATTGAAATTATTCCAATGTATTTGGTTAAATCCAATGTTCCAACCATATCCAGCGTGAAACCTTATACTCCGCTGGAACTGGAAGGACGTGATATTTATGTTCGGGAAGGCTGCTATACCTGCCATTCGCAGATGATTCGGCCTTTTAGAAATGAAACTGAGCGCTATGGTGAATACTCCAAAGCCGGTGAATTTGTGTATGATCATCCATTCCAATGGGGTTCCAAGCGTACCGGACCCGACTTACATCGAATTGGGGGTAAATATCCCGATGCCTGGCATTTTAACCATATGTATGATCCGGCGTCTATGTCACCCGGTTCCATAATGCCGCCCTTTCCCTGGCTCATCGAAGATGATTTGGATATTTCTGACACGCCGGCAAAAATATCCGCCATGCAAACCCTGGGCGTTCCCTATCCGGAAGGATATGAAGAAGTAGCGCTGAAAGATTTACGTGTGCAGGCCGTTAAGATCGCTGTCGGTTTAAAAGAAAATGGTATCGAAGTAGAGCCCGGTAAAGAAATTATTGCTCTTATAGCGTATTTACAACGTATGGGTATCGATATTAAAGGGCAGGATATACAACAAACAAGTACCGTCAAATAAAAGAGGCAATAAATGATAAAAGAATTATTAACCGCTATTCCCGGCGTTGAATCCTTTCAGGTACTATCATTGCTGATATTCTTTCCCTTGTTTGTGGGAATCACAGTGTGGGCCTTTAAAGGTAAAAAAAGCTATATGAATGAAATGAGTGCTCTTCCTCTGAACGATGGCACTCATATTGAACCAAAAATCGGAGACTAAGGCATGTCGAAGAAAAAAGATGTATTGCTCGATCATGATTATGACGGAATTCACGAGCTGGATAACGATCTTCCTCCATGGTGGTTGTATCTTTTTTATTTTTCAATCGTTTTTGCTATTGTATATATGCTGGATTACCATGTATTCCATATCAGTGGGTTATCTGCCGAAGAATATCAAATGGAAGTAAATCCAAACTGGAAACCGGCGGAACAGGCGGGTACGAATAATCCATTCCATTTTTATCATACTCCCTGGCATACGGATAATGAAGAAGTCACCCCTTATATCCAAAAAAAATACTTAGCCTATAACGGGCCTCTAAATTCTTCTGAAGTGCTCATTGTTGAAGCGATGCGCCGATCGGACGGTGAAACGTTGGAAAAACTTAAGGATGCTTTTCCCAAAATGTGGGATTATTTGCAACGTTCCGGTGCAAACGCCTCTATTCCGTCTGCACCACTTGCCTCAGCTGCAGCCGAAGAAGAAATTGAAGAGATAGAAGCATTAACCGATGCCACCGATATTAACAGCGGGCATGAAATATTTGTAAAAAATTGTGTATCGTGCCATGGCGTTCAGGGGCAGGGTGGTATAGGGCCTAATTTAACGGACGACTATTGGCTGCATGGTTCGGATATTTCGCACATTGCCCACACCATAACCACTGGTGTACCCTCCAAAGGAATGATTACCTGGCGAGGTGTACTGTCTAAAAAACAAATACAACAAGTGGCCAGTTTTATTATGACCTTACACGGAACCAATCCGCCCAATGCTAAAGCACCGCAGGGGACTCTGGCCGCGGAATAGATGGGCTTACGAAAAAGAAAGATAAAAAATGGCAGATAAAGAATCCTTTCGCGACCATATCTCTACTGTTGATAAGGAGGGAAAGCGCATTTGGGTGTTTCCCAAACGGCCAAAAGGAAAACTACACAATTATCGTACACTGGTTAGTATCTTTTTACTAACCATTTTAGTTGTTACTCCATTTATCCGTATTCATGGACATCCTATGTTGCTGCTGGATGTACTCGAACGCAAATTTGTAATTTTCGGTCAGCCCTTCTGGCCGCAAGATTTTTACCTATTTGTGATTGCAACCATTACTATCGTGGTGTTTGTGGTTTTGTTTACCGTGGTATTTGGTCGTGTTTGGTGTGGCTGGGCCTGTCCGCAAACTATTTTCATGGAAATGATTTTTCGTAAGATTGAATTTCTCATCGAAGGAGATGCCCGGGCACAACGTGCACTAAAACTGGCTCCAATGTCCTGGAATAAATTCTGGAAAAAGAGCTTAAAGCATAGCATCTTCTTTATCATTTCCTTTATCCTTGGAAATGTCTTTTTATCGTATTTCATTGGAACAGATCGTCTGTTCAAAATTATTTCGGAACCGGTAAGTCAGCATCTGACCGGGTTCTTCTTAATGCTTTTGTTTACAGCTGTGTTTTACTGGGTATATGCTTACTTTCGTGAACAAATTTGCACTATGATTTGTCCATATGGCCGTTTACAGGGAGTATTGTTGGATAAACGTTCCATTGTGGTTGCCTATGATTATCTGCGTGGAGAACCTCGTGGAAAAATTAAAAGAGGGGACAGCCGGGAAAAGGGAGACTGCATCGACTGTAAACAGTGCGTGGAGGTTTGTCCTACAGGGATTGACATCCGAAACGGTACCCAGTTGGAATGTGTTAACTGTACAGCTTGTATTGATGCCTGCAATTCGGTTATGGATAAAATTAAAAAACCACGTGGTCTGATTCGCTATGATTCTGAAGATGGTATTCGTGAAGGTAGCCGATTAAAATTAAACGGTCGCATGATAGGATATTCTTCGGTATTACTGGTATTGTTAATTATTTTTACTTTTTTATTTGCCCGCAGAAGCGATTTGGATGCAACGGTTCTGCGTACACCGGGAGTGCTTTATCAGGAATTGCCCGATGGCTGGATTAGCAATCTATATAATATTAAAGTCGTCAATAAAACATTTGATGAGCTGCCCATCCGTTTAAAACTGGTTTCACCGGGCGGTAAGCTGGAATTGGTGGGCAATGAATTGGTTGCGCCTCCCGGCAATTTATGCGAAACCTCTTTTTTTGTGAAATTACCGCGTTCGGCTGTCATGTTTCGCAATACGCCCATTACGATTGCAGTGATTTCCGAAGGCAACGAATTGAGCCGTGTACGAACTTCTTTTTTAGGACCTATGAATCAAAAGGGTAAAAAATAATGAAAAGAAAATTTTCCTTTTGGCCACATGGCATTACAATTATATTTCTGCTTTTTGTAATCGTTCAAATTACCGTATTGTTTATCAGCGGTACGGTCAATAATGATTTGGTAACAGATAATTATTATGAAAAAGAATTGATCTATCAACAACAAATTGACAGGATGAACCGCAGCCGTATTGCGGAAAATAAAATTGTATTTAAAATAAATAATCCAGACCGGCTTTTGTTGCAGTTTCCTGTTACCAAAAAAGGACTTTCCGGAACTATTTTATTTTTCCGACCGGATGATCGAAAAAAAGATTTTCAAATGGCTGTTAAACCCGATGAGAAGGCCCAACAGATCATTCATCTAAATCGTCTCCAAAAAGGAAACTGGAAAGTAAAAGTTTTCTGGAAGGATTCCCTTCAGGATTATTTTGAAGAATCTTCTGTGTTTATTGAATAGGAAATATCAGATTTAGCCTGCAATTTGATTAAGGATTCATTTCATACATATCCTTTAAAGCATACACTTTCTCATTCAGGATGCGATCAAAACGTTCGGGATTGGAAACCGGTTTACGAACCATACGTTTGCATATTCTCTGTTGGATGGCTGTGCTGCTTGTTTTGGTAAAAAGTTGCATGGCAAATTTTGAAAAATCACGAATAATAATATCAAAAATCTGGTCAATTAATTCGTCTTCCACTTTTAGAAGTTTTGCCTTTTCAATAATCAGCTGCCCGTAAACAACGAGGGTAAAAAGTTCTCCCAGATTTAACAAAAAATCGAAATCCTTTATTTGTTCTTTATTCGGTTTGGCAACCAAAAGAAATAGTTTTAGCAATCGTATCTGTTTTTTAAAAATGGTTATATTCGGCAAATCCATGCTGTTGTAGGTTGTTCTGTAATCGTGAAATTTAATTTTGCCCAATCCTCTCGCCGGCCCCTGCTCAAATAAAAAATCATCATTAAGCGGCTGATCCACGTTTCCGATTTCTTCGTAAGTTCCCGGCCTAAAAAAATAATTGGCCATAAATTTTATAACCAAAGCCATATTCACATGGACGGTTCCTTCTAACTTGGGTAGGGCGCGAATATCCCTTGCCGCAATTTCGAAATACATATCTTTTTCAAATCCTTTGGCCGCGATAATATCCCAGAGCAAATTTATTACTTCTTCTCCCTGAGAGGTTACTTTCATTTTGACCATAGGATTGTAAAGCAAATAGCGTCTGTCCTTTAAAGAAGCTTTACGGAAATAGTCGGAAGCACGCAGGGCAAACAATTTCATAGCGTATAAACGACAATACGCATCAACAAAATATTGTTTAATGTGTGTAAATTCGCTGACCGTATGATTAAACAACACCCGCTTTGTAGCGTGATTGATGGATTCATAGAGGGCATGTGTGCAAATTCCAATAGATGCCCAACCAAGATTATATTTTCCAATATTTACCGTGTTCAGGCTCGAATCCCAGGCATCCTGCCCTTTGGAAAGAATATCCGAATCATGGACGGGATAATCGCTTAGTTTAATTTCAGCGACATAGTTTTGTGAATTAACTATGTTTTGTACACATTCATATTGGCTCTTATCAGGCCGGGCCGCAAAAAAGACATATTCATTCGTATCAGCAAATTTCCCAAAAACAGATACCAGTGCAGCTTCATTTCCGTTTCCGATATAATATTTACTGCCGTTTGCGCGATAGCTGCCATCATCCTGTGGGGTTAAAATCATATCGGTTGTATAGATATCGGCGCCGTGTTCCTTTTCTGACAAACCAAAGGCAAAGATGTGTCCATCTTCCAGAAACTTTGCTGTCTCTTTTTTGAGATTCTCATTCTTACCCATCCAGATGGGGCCTAGCCCCAGAATGGTTACTTGCCAGGCATACCAGTAATTTAATCCGTAAAATCCCAGAATTTCATTTAGCTGGGCATTCCGAAATGTATCCCAGCGGTAATTTTCGGAACCATATGCTTCCAGTGTTAGGAAGGTTGCAAATAATTTTTCCTGTTTAACAAATTCTAAAAAATCGGCATACCAGGTGCGCTCCCGGTCATCTTCTTTGCATTGTTCCAGTCCTTTGGTTTCGAAAAACTGAATAGTTTTCAGTAACAACGTGCGGGAAAAGGGGTCCAGATGATCGAGTTTATCTTTTTTAGGATTTAATAAAAGCATGAAGCACTCCCGGGTTTAATCCGCTACCGAAGAACAAGTAAAAACCTATTTGGGAAGTAAGATACAAATAAAATTTAATAAAAGTAATATTTATTTAATCCGGGTCTGAACAATTTGTATTCCTCATCGCGCATCGCGACAACGATGCGGTGAATCTCTGGGGATTGCTTCATCCCGCTCACGCGGGATTCGCAATGGCGGGTGACGGGTTGGGGGATTGCTTCGCTCCTGCGTCGCTGTTGTGGTTGCTGCCATAGCATTTCCTCCCTATCAAGGGGGGACTAAGGGGGGGGGTTAATGGACAATTATTGCATTGTACAGATTTTACAACCCCCTAGCCCCCTTTGCTAAGGGGGGATTGAGGAATGGTATTCGACAAGGGGCTGGGATTCTATCCACAATCGTCCGACTTAAGTTAACCGTATTTAGACATAAACAGAGCTGATGAATAAAACCCGCCAACAAAAAACAACAGCGCGTTCAATAAAATAAAGCGTGGTTTAGACCATGCACCTCATTTTTTCAATTTTGGATTAAATTGCTTTTTAAATTTATTTAATTTCGGATGAATGACCAGCCGGCAGTAGGGTTGATTGGGGTTTAATTTGTAATAGTCCTGATGGTAGCCTTCTGCGGGGTAAAAATTGTCCAGAGGCGCAACTTCCGTAACAATGGGATCTTCAAATGATTCGGATGCATTTAAGCGGGCAATCATTTGTTCTGCCTTTTTTTTCTGATCATTGTTCATGTAAAAAATTGCCGAACGGTATTGGGTTCCATGGTCATTTCCCTGGCGGTTCAATGTGGTGGGGTCGTGGGTTTGGAAAAATATTTCCAGTAATTCGTCATAAGTAATTTGGCCTGGATCGTATGTAATTTGGACAGCCTCAGCATGGCCGGTGGTACCCGTGCAAACCTGCTCGTAACTGGGGCTGGGAACATGGCCGCCACTATACCCGGAAACAACTTGTGTAACGCCTTCCACATCCTGGAAAATAGCTTCGAGGCACCAAAAACAGCCACCTGCAAAGGTTGCTTTTTCCACTTTTTGAGGTTGTTTATTTACCGAAGATTCCATTTGAATTTGTCCTTTTCCGTTTTGAGAAAATAGTAAAAGCAGTAAAATAAGTAAACTGCTTTTCATTTTAATGTTATGAAAAAATAGATGCTTGTTGTTTGAATTCATGTTTGAAAACCCTTTTGGTTTAGTTTTAAACGCATTGGTGTCCGGTTAAAATGTCCACTATTAAAACCAATCCCAATATAGTCAAGGTCAAAAGCCTGAACTAAAAGAGAGACGTGAAAGAAGCTTGCTTTTGGCGAAATTTCTGTTTGAGTCCCGAGTATCGGGACGAGTTAAATTTCGCCTGGGCTTTTTGTTACTTTTTGGCCAGACAAAAAGTAAGGTTCTTTCTTTTTGACTGTCGTTTGTGGAAATTTAACCCGACACTAATTTTTAAACTAAAAAATATAAGTTTCCATTCCCGTTTTGTTTCCTTACTGAATAATCTTAAATTTAAAAGTGTTTTAGCTTTATTTTTCAGGAAACAGACCGATACTTATTAAAACATTAATCAAGAAATTATATGCCTAAAATCAATTTTAAAAACATCGCGGAATCGCTTGTTAAGAAAGCCCTTCGGGCGGTAGATCCCTACCATTTAGTGCTGGATAAGGTACATCTTAACGGTACTATTTTACAGATCGGGGATATAAGACTGAATTTAGAGCAGTATGATCACATTTATCTTTTGGGCGCCGGAAAAGCCGCGGCACCGATGGCCGAAGCTCTGGAAACCATTCTGGGTAATCGCCTGTTTGCCGGTCGTATTATTGTTAAATATGAACACACCAAATCCCTGCAAATAACAGAGCAATTTGAGGCCGGACATCCGGTTCCGGATCAGGCCGGACTGGAGGGCAGTCAGGCTCTTTTAGAAATGGCACAACAGGCTTCTCAGAATGATTTGATCCTTTTGGTCTTGAGTGGAGGCGGCTCTGCTTTGTTAGAATATCTTCCGGATTCGGTCTCTCTGACGGATTTAGCCCAATTCAATCAACAAATGCTGGCTTCTGGAGCTACAATCGATGAAATTAATCTCTTACGTAAAAAGATATCGCTGGTAAAGGGCGGCGGCTTTCTTAGCTTTGCCCAACCTGCCAAAGTGATAAGTCTTATTTTGTCAGATGTAATTGGTGATCCTCTGCATGATATTGCTTCCGGTCCTACGGTAATCAGTAAAATTTCAGATGTATCTATTCATAGAATATTAAAAAAATACGGATTCGTGGCATCTATGCCGGATTCAATAAAAAAAATTGTATTATCTGATACGTACAAAAAGCCAGTACAACAAAAATATTATGAAAACAAAGTTTTCAACCAAATCATTGGAAATAATTTATTGGCTTTAAAAAGCATAAAAACAGAAGCAGAAAAACTTGGATTCCATTCCATCATTTTAAGTGATTGTATGCAGGGTGAGGCTCGGGATATGGCAAAGGTACTCAGTGCAATTCTTAAAAGTGGGATGAAAAATGGACACCCTCTACAATCTCCTGCCTGCCTGATTGCAGGAGGCGAATCCACCGTGACCCTTGGAAAGCATGGCAAAGGCGGGCGGAATCAGGAGCTGGTACTGGCAGCTCTTATTGCATTAAAGGATGAGCATAATGCTTTTTATTTTTGTAGCATCGGAAGTGATGGGACAGATGGTCCAACGGATGCAGCTGGTGCCTGGATCGATCAAAATAGCTTTAAAAAATCAATGCGCCTTAATTTGAATGTAGATATGTATTTAGAAAACCATGATGCATATCATTTTTTCGTGAAGATGAATCAACTTATTCATACCGGCCCTACGGGAACGAATGTGATGGATTTGATGTTTTGTTTATTTTGAAGTTAGCTTGACAGAAATAAGCTGTTTTGGGTAGATTAAAACAGTAAACAGTAAACAGTAAACAGTAAACAGTAAACAGTAAACAGTAATTGGGAATTTGTATTTATCCAAAGGTCATAGCCATATGGGATGGGCAGAAATTTTTAAGGAATCATCAGAGCATCAGAACCAACAGCCAAATGGACAAACAAATCCATCCATTCTGTTGGTAGATGACGAACCACAGATTTTAAATACCCTGCAAAAATATCTTTCCAGAGAAAATTTTACCATTTATACGGCTAAAGACGGGGAAGAAGGTTTAGCCCAATATAGAAAATATGCACCCCAAATTATTTTAACTGACATTCTTATGCCGCGTAAAACCGGGCTGGAATTATTGGAAGAAATTCGATTAACAGATTCAGAAACAGAAATTATAGTTGTAACCGGGCATGGAGACCTGGATTCTGCTATTGCTGCTTTAAAATTAAATGCATCGGATTTCATATTAAAGCCCATTGATTTTGAAGTTATTTTAATGACTCTGGACAGAGCCACGCAACGAATATCCCTGCGTAATAAAGTAAAGCGATACACGAAAGAACTGGAAGAGCTTTTATTTAAAGTAAATACATCTAAAAAATATCTTGAAGCAGTGTTCCGAAATTCTCCCAATGCACTCATTACGTATGATTTAAATGGATCCATTAGCTCCTGGAATGCCGAAGCAGAAGCTGTAACGGGATATACAGTAGACGAAGTATTGGGTAAAACCCTGGAACAGGTTTTGCATTTAGATAATTTCCTACAGGATATGAATACAGACGATACCGTTAAAAACAGCGTCGCCCAAATATTAACAAAAGACCGTCAATTACGTTTTGTCAGCCGAAACAGTGCCCGTATTACCAATGAACAGGGTGAAGTTATCGGAGGAATTGAAAGTTTTATTGATTTAACCGAACAGATTAAAAGCGAACGTCTGCTTGAAAAACGGTATCTACAAGTACAAACTATCAATGATATTAGCAAAATTGTAGCAGGCGAAAATGATATGGCCACTATAAGTGACTATGTATTACAATCTCTACATAAAACATTTTTCGAATCATCTCTTTTAAGTATCTTTTTTTATGAAAGCTCGGTAGGAAGCCTTGTATTGCAATCAATTGCAGGCCACAGTTTAGAACATCTTAAAATTAAAAAAGGGAAAAAATTTTCAGCCAATAAAGGTATTTTGGGCAAAGTATATCGTAGTAAAAAAGCACTTTTGTTAGACAGTGTGCCTACTTCAAGCGATTTATATCGCGGAACTTTGACAGATGCACGCAGCGCTTATGCCTTCCCGATCCGCTCCAAAAACAATATGTATGGGATTTTACATATTGAAAATACGGAACACATGAAACTGGATGAATCCGATCGTTTTATGTTAGAGGCAATCGCAGAATTTTTAGGAATAAGTACGGAACGGATCCGTTTGTTAAATAAAATTACGCATCAAAATCATTTACTTGAAGAACAAGCTAAAGATTTGAGAACAGCTTTACGTAAGGTCGAATCACAAAAGGAAATTATAGAAAAACAAAATGCCCGCTTAATTCAGGATTTACGAAAAGCCGGTGATTTTCAAAAAAGTCTGCTTCCGGAATCATTGCCCCAATTCGATAATATCCATTTTGCAACATCATATTTCCCATCCAGCCAACTCGGTGGGGATTTATATGACATTTTTAATATTGATGAAAATATGGTTGGAATTATTTTAGCCGATGCTTCCGGACATGGTGTAGCTGCAGCTATGCTCTCTGCCATGTTTAAGATGACACTGCAAAAATATGCGGCCGAAATTGTGGATCCCTCACAGGTTATGGCACAACTAAACACTGATTTTTGTCAGGTGTTGCAGATGGGAGAATTTTTTACCGCTTTTTATGCTATTCTAAATCGGCGAACAGGGCGATTTATTTATAGCAATGCTGCCCATCCCCGGCCCTTACTATTCAATTATCAGAATGGAACCATGCAAGAGCTGGATACCGATGGCTTTTTATTGGGTGTGATGGAAGAGGGAATCGGATATGAACAAAAAGAGCTGCAGCTGAGTGGGAAAGTGCGTTTAATGATTTATACGGACGGTGTAAACGAAGCTACCAATGGTGACGAAAAACAATATGGGGATGATCGCATCCGGATGCGTTTGATGGAACATGCAAATGATAAACCGGAAGATTTTTTAGAAGTAATTAGGAAAGACTTAATAAAATATACAGGTTCAGACACATTCGAAGATGATGTTTCGATTTTAGTTATGGACTATGAAAATAAATAGGAAAAGGAATCGTGATTAAGGTAAAGGATGCAGAACTTCAGGATAAAATAGACCAGCTTTACTTATGGGACCAGGGCCATATCTTCCGTTTTTGGGATGAATTAAATGAAAATCAAAAAGCCCAAATGTTACATCAGATTAAGGGTTTGGAACTGCAAACGCTCAAATACTTAATTGATTTGAATAAAGGTAAAACCAAGCCAGTAACGGATTTTTTCCATATTGAGCCGACAGAAGTGCTCACATTAAAAAAACGAAAAAACAGGGATGATGCGGTACGTATATTAGGCGAAGAGGCTTTAAAGGATGGGAAAATTGCTGCTTTTGTTGTGGCCGGTGGGCAAGGATCCCGATTGGGTTTTGAAGGGCCAAAGGGATTGTTTAAAATTACTCCGGTACAACAACATTCATTATTCCAATTATTTGCCGAAAAAATATACGCACTCAATAAAAGATATAATACACATATTCCCTGGTATATCATGACTTCAGAGACCAATCATGTGCAAACGGCTGAATATTTTAATAGCCAGGAATATTTTGGTTTAGGTAAAGAAAATGTACGTTTTTTAACCCAGGCGATGTTGCCGGCCTTTAACCGGGATGGCAAGCTTATACTGGAAGAAAAACATCGTCTTTTTTTTAGTCCCAATGGGCATGGTGGTTCATTAACTGCTTTATATGAGCACGGTGCATTGCAGGAGATGAAGGAAAAAGGGATCGAACATTTATTCTATTTTCAGGTGGATAATGTCCTGGCAGATATTTGTGATCCCGCCTTTATGGGTTATCATATTGCCGCAGGAGCGGATATGTCTACCAAGGTTATACGCAAGCGTACTCCGGATGAACCGATTGGAATTATTTGTAAGATAAACGGCCAGGATGGCGTTGTTGAATACAGTGATTTGAGTCGGGAAGATGCTCAGGCTCGTACCGAAGACGGTGAGCTAAAATACTGGGCGGGAAACGTGGCTATTCATGCCATGCGAGTGGATTTTTTACTTAGTAGGGGAGAAAAGGGAATTCATTTGCCATTCCATCGTGCAGAAAAAAATATCCCTTTTGTGGATGAAACAGGTAAAAAAATAAACCCCGAAGGGAAAAACGGTATTAAGTACGAAATGTTCATTTTTGATTTACTTCTAGATGCACGGAAAACCATTACCATCGAGGTAGATCGGCAAAAGGAATTTAGCCCGGTTAAAAATAAAGATGGGTTGGATAGCCCTGAAACGGCCCAAAAGGATTTATTGCGTAATTATTCGGACTGGCTTGAAAAGGCAGGATTTAGGTTGGAACGGGATAAGACAGGGCTTCCTGCAATAGTGTTTGAAATTAGTCCTCTTTTTGCACTTAATGCACAGGATATCCTACGCAAAAAGGACCAAATAGGAGCTTTGACCAACGGCTTGGTTCTCAAATAAAATGCATATAGAGAGGAAGAATATATGGAAGATGCTTTTTATTCTAAATTACGTTTAATACACCGGGTAAATCGTGTCCTTTGGCTTTCTGTCCTGGCTGGTATGCTTGTACTGATTTCAGTGAGTTTAATTTTATATTTCACAGGACAGCTTGGTTCAGCAGTTCTGCAAACCACAGTAAAGCTGGACGATTATTTAATGATATTGACAGTTGTTTTGCTGCTACTTATTTTCTATTTAAAGCGAACCTATTTAACACCGGAAGCACTTGTTCGCCGTGCTAAAAACAAAAAGGTGGTCTTTGGAACAGGAGATATCGCCGATCTGGTTAATGAATTTGGTGAAGATTCATCCTTGCCGGCAAAAATTCTTATTATTATGAGGCGCTATTTTATGTTGGTTTGGTCAATTGCCAATGTTATTCTTTTGCTTGGATTTACAGTTGCTATTTTAACCGGTAATTTCCAAACTTTTTTGATCTATTCTATAGTTAGTTTATATACAATGAGTATTAATTTCCCATCGTTTACTCTAATAAAGCAATCAGTAGAATTAAATTAAGTAGTTAGTTACTTAACTTAATAAGATTGAAATACTTAAATGATGTCCTTTAGAAAAAAAATATTTCTCTTCGTCTTTTCCTTAGTGTTTGTAACTTCGGTTATTACCTACATTACCGTGCGTTATATTGCCGTTACCTATGTGGAAAACCGGGTTAGCAATATGAACGCTCATTCTACTCAGATGATTGCCTCCGAAATCAATAAAATCCTTCGGCACTATACACAACTTTCCAGGCATTTTATTGATCATTATGCCCAGATAAAATTTACTGATTCAGATAGTTTAAAACAGCAAGGAATGTGGATTAAAAAAAATTTTCTTCCAACGAATTTTTCATTTTCTGTTCGCTATCTCACTGCTCATAGTACCATTTTATTTTTTAAAGAAAATAGACAATTTCAGCCTTCTGCTTTGGATAAAGAAATATTCCAGGAAACCATCCGGAAGGGGATCTCTAAAAAGATATTTTTCGACAAGGTACGCAAAGACACTGTGATCAGTATTGCTTTGCCTTTTAAACGCCAGGGGAAATCTCAAAGTGTGTTAGCTTTTGAATTTCCCACACATTCCTTATATAACATTTTGAAGAACGGTTGGCGTTTTGATAACACAAATTATGCCTATCTCTTGAATAAAAAGAGAATTATTGTATCGCCTTTGTATTCGAATCCCAAAGCTATTTTCCGGGATACGGTAGAACTTAATATTGTTGATGAAAATGGAAACCCGGTACTAAAAGATGGACATTCTGCTATTTATAAGAACCATTCCGGTATTTTGGTTCTGGGGAGTATTATACCGATACCAGCTCTAGACGGTTGGCTTTTAAATGAAATACACTATTCAAAAATGTATGAACCCATTAAAAAATTATCTTTGGTATTGTTTTGGATATTCTTTGTAATATTGGTTGTGCTCGTATTTGCCATTTTTTACATATCCAATCATATTAGCAAACCGATAAAAATGCTAAAACAAGATATTCAACATATCGAAAATGGGGCTCTGGACTTTAAAATAAAACCTATGGCAGATGATGAAATAGGTGATTTGGCACGAAGCTTCGATAACATGCGTATCAACATCCAGTTGACAGAAAGTCGTATGAAACGATATACTGAAGAGCTGGAAGAAAAAGTTCAGGAACGTACTCGTCAGCTGGATGAAAAAGTCGAATTGTTGGAAATACAAAAGCAAGAAACCCTTGAATTAGCTAATCAGTTAGAAAAAATTAACCGGACATTACTGGAAGAAATTTCTGAACGTGAAAAAATAACAGCCGCCCTTAAAGAGAGTGAAATGCGCTATCGGATAGTATCTGAATTAAGTTCCGATTACGCATATGCCCTTTTAGTAGAGGAAAATGGAAATCTCAAAAACATGTGGACTGCTGGTGCGTTTGAACAAATGACCGGTTACGAAAATAAATTTATAGAAGAAAGAGGCGGCTGGGAATTTTTAATCCATCCTGATGACATGGCGATTGCCTTGCGTCAGGTAGGTGTGTTTTTAAGCGGGAAACCAAGCGTCTCCGAATATCGTATCGTTACAAAATCCGGTGAAATTAAATGGGTACGGGACTATGGTCGTCCGGAATGGGATGCCGAACTGCAGCGTGTTTCCTATATTTACGGCGCTATTCAGGACATAACTCAGCAAAGGATTGCAGAAGACCGTTTACGACAATCGGAAGCCAGTTACCGCGAGCTTTTCGATTCTACTTTAGATGCTATTTATATTCAAGATAAAATGGGGCATTTTCTGGCGGTAAATCACGGGGCCGAACTGATGTATGGATACCCGAAGGATTTTTTTATAGGGAAAACCCCTGAAGTTATTTCGGCACCCGGGAAAAATGATTTAGATCGTGTGGCAAAATTAATTGATTTAGCCGCAAAAGGAGAACCCCAACAATTTGAGTTTTGGGGGAAGCGTAAAAATGGAGAAATTTTCCCTAAAGAAGTACGGATTCATAAAGGAACTTATTTCGGTAAAGAAGTCATCGTAGCTTTTGCACAGGATATAAGTAAACGACGGGAAAACGAACAACGTTTGCGTACACTCTCACAAACGGTTGAACAGAGCCCGGTTCAGGTCATTTTAACGGATAAAAACAAAAAAATCGAATATGTTAATAAAAGTTTTACAGAAGTTACAGGCTATACCATAGAGGAGGTCATTGGGAAAACACCTGATTTTCTACGTACTGAGCATGAAGGTCCCAAGGTATATGAACAATTATGGTGGACCATAGAAAAAGGCCAAATTTGGCAAGGAGAAATTGTTGCTCTTACAAAAACCGGTGAAAAAATTTTTGAAGATGTAACAGCCAGTCCGCTGTTTGATGAAAAAGGGAATATCACGCATTTCATTGCATTTAAAATGGATATTACTGATCGAAAGAAACTCGAGGATGAGTTCAGACAGTCCCAAAAAATGGAAGCTATTGGACGTTTGGCCGGTGGCGTAGCTCATGACTTTAATAATTTATTAACGGTAATAATCGGGTATAGCGAATTAATGCTTGCTCAGATTTCCGAAAAAGATCCCTTATATAATCGTATTAAACAAATCGACAATGCCGGACGTCGGGCAGAATCATTGACGCGCCAATTGCTGGCCTTCAGCCGTAAACAAATTTTACAACCTAAAGTAATAAATTTGAATCAGATGATTGGCGATATGGAAAAAATGTTGCGGCGCTTAATTGGTGAACATATCGAATTGCAAACCGTTCTTACAGATGATTTGGGGAATATGAAAGCCGATCCCGGGCAAATCGAACAGGTAATCATGAACCTCTCTATTAATGCCCGTGATGCTATGCCGGAAGGAGGCGATTTAACGATTGCAACAGATGCCTTCAATTATACATCGGAAAAATTTGAACAACAATGGGAAGAAATGCCCTTTGGCTCATATATTCGATTAAACATTTCAGATACTGGTATTGGGATGGACAAAGATGTGAAAAGTCAAATTTTTGAACCTTTTTTTACCACTAAAGAAAAAGGAAAGGGTACGGGTCTTGGACTTTCCACAGTATATGGGATAATTAAACAGAGTAAAGGGTATATTTTTGTTAATTCAGAAAAAGGGCGGGGTACTACTTTCCAATTATTTTTCCCACAGGTAATGGACACGGAAGAATCAGAAAGCGAATCTATTGATAAAGTTTCCGAATTAAAAGGGACTGAAACCATTTTGCTTGTAGAAGATGAAGATTCATTACGTGCGCTGGCAATAGAAACATTGGAGAATGCAGGCTATAATGTACTTACTGCAGAAGATGGTGGCCAGGCTGTAACAGCAGCCCTCAATTACAATGAACCCATTGATCTCTTGCTGGCTGATGTGGTTATGCCCAAACTAAGTGGTAAAAAATTAACTAAAGCCATTAAGAAGATTCATCCTGAAATCTTGGTTCTCTATATGTCCGGTTATACGGATGATGCTATTGTGCATCACGGTGTTTTGGATCCCAATACAGAGTTTCTACCTAAACCCTTTAAGCCTACTGCATTGCTAATGAAAATCCGTTCCATGCTCGATAACATGGAAAATTAATTCTTATATATCTGCCAGACAAAGATTTGCAATCATTTTTTATCCCCTGTAAATTTATCGTTTCAATTAAATATGTACCATCGGGAATATCGTAATAAAACAAAACGTTTTTCCCAAAAAAGAATGAAGACGAGGTTTTTTAATGATAAATTTTCAGATTCAATCAGATCTGTCTAATATATTTAATAAAGCAGAATCAGGAGAACGGCTTTCCTTTGAAGATGGAATTCGCCTGTATGAATCAAATGATTTGCTAACCATTGGTAAAATGGCAGATATGGTTCGTAAACGTAAAAACGGACTTAAAACCTATTTTACAATGAATCAACATATTAACCCCACCAATATTTGCCGCAATAGCTGTCTGTTTTGTGCCTTTTACCGTAAGGACGGTGAAGAGGGCGCCTACCGCATGTCTTTGGATACAGTACGCCAAAAATTAGAAGAACGTATCGATGAGGACATTCGTGAAGTACATATTGTTGGTGGCTTGGATGACAGTTTGCCCTACGAATATTATCTGGATGTGCTCCGCGTTGTGCGGGAAGTACGGCCCGAAGTTAATATTAAGGCCTATACGGCTGTTGAAATTGCCTATTTAGCCGAACGCAGCGGGAAATCCTGGGGAGCGGTTTTGGATGATTTAATGGCTGTAGGACTGCAGGCTATGCCCGGCGGCGGCGCAGAAATATTTAGTGAACGGGTTAAACGTAAATTGTTCATGGATAAACTAAGCTCTGAAGACTGGATTCATATTCATCATTTGGCGCATGAGCGCGGCATTCGGACGAATGCCACCATGCTCTACGGTCATATCGAAAGCATTGAAGAACGCGTGGACCATCTAGTTAAATTACGCGAAGGGCAGGATAAGAGCGGTGGTTTTCTCACTTTTATACCTCTGGCGTTCCATCCGGAAAACACCAAAATGCACAAGCTGCCACAGGCCACGGGATTTGATGATTTAAAAAATATTGCCATTAGCCGGCTAATGTTAGACAATTTTGATCATATTAAAGCATACTGGGTGATGCTCAGTACCAAAATTGCGCAAATAGCTCTTTCGTTTGGTGCGGATGATATTGACGGTTCGGTTGTGGAAGAACGAATTTATCACATGGCTGGTGCAGATACAGCCCAAATGATGACCCGCAAACAATTGAGAAATTTAATCAGCGAATGCGGTTTGGAACCCGTAGAGCGGGATGCACTGTACCATATTATTCAACGTGATGTTGCATAGCCGGTAGTTTCATACGGAACGAGTTAGTTCTTAAATAAAGAAAATAAAAAATGGATATTAACAGTTTATTTAATAAAAACGCATCGGTTACGGAAGTGCCGCTGCAAACCCAAACACGCAATTTGAGTTTGGTGAGTTATCTGAACACCAAACCCTTGCTGTACGGTCTGGAAAAAGGGCTGGTTAAGCATGATTTTACTTTGCAAAAAGATGTGCCTTCGGTGTGTGCCGACCGGTTGATTAGTGGTGAAGTAGAACTGGGCATTATTCCTTCCATCGAATATGCCCGCGGAAAAGGCGCTTTACGCATCATTCCCAACTTGGCCATTGCCTCTCCCGGTAAGGTAAAAAGTGTGAACCTGTTTTTTAATCCGGAATCCAAACAAATAAATACCATCGCTTTGGATACCAGCTCGCGCACTTCTGTAGC
>JANTHG010000038.1 GCA_024762535.1 Calditrichaceae bacterium | reverse complement strand
TTAAAACTATAGCGCTGTGAATCAAACCTGAGCCGGTCATAATAACCCTGTCTGCTTTTTTCATAGTAAGCACAAGCTGATGTGATTGTATGGCCTTCTAATCTCATTTTTTTGACCGCTTTAAACCAACTTTTTTTTTGAGATTGGTTCCATACATCTCATTGGCCACTTCAATCAAAGATTCAAGGGCGTCTACGGCCAATTCCTTTTGCTTGAGCTTCATTTCCAGCTCTGCGATACGTTTATCCTTTTCGTCCGCTGTTCTTGGTTTGTTTTGTATCTTTCCCGCCATATACGGATAAGCCTCTCGTCCATATTTTCTGCACCACGATAATACTGTCGTTTTGCCGCCAATGCCATATTTTCTGCGTGCAGCTTCTTTGCTGAGTAATCCTCTTTCGATTTCTTTGACTACTTTTATCCTGAATTTTTCAGGATAACTTATCGAACTGTGATCCTTCCCGCTTCTGATCACTTCTATAGCCATAACTTTACCTCCAAATTAGTGTAAAGTTATTTCAGGACGACACAGGCAGCACCCAGTGTAAGGATTCAATGCTTTGAATCCTTGCGGCTCTAAAAAATCAAAACATTAGTTTAACAGACATGTTGCAGTAGAATATCGCTCAACCCCTCTCTTAACTGGTATAGACACGCTCTAATTGACTTAGCAAACACTTTGTCTTCTCTATTTAGGACAGATGTGAATTTTTGTAAAAAATATTTTGACAACTTAAAATTATATCCTTAAATTTGGCAACTCAATTGAGAAATAACAAACGTTTTTTGAAATTATTTTTTTGCGGGATCGTCTAGTGGCAGGACGCCTGGTTCTGGCCCAGGTAGCCGGGGTTCGAATCCCTGTCCCGCAGCAGCATTTAGTTCTTTAACATGCGCCCATAGCTCAACTGGATAGAGCGTTTGGCTACGGACCAAGAGGTTGGGGGTTCGAATCCTCCTGGGCGTACTTAAGCCCCCTTTGCGGGGCTTTTTTTTGGCGCGTTCGTCTAGTGGTTTAGGACGCTGGCCTCTCACGCCGGTAACACGGGTTCGACCCCCGTACGCGCTACTTTTTTATCAACCTGTCCCGTTTATTATGCCCGAACAAACACCATCCATTCAAAAATCCGATCAATTTTTCATGTCGGAAGCCATTAAAGAAGGACACAAAGCTCTGCAAAGCGGTGATGTGCCCATTGGCGCGGTTGTGGTTCTCAATAACCGCATCATTGGCCGCGGACACAATCAGGTGGAACTGTTAAAAGACCCTACTGCTCATGCCGAAATGATTGCCATTACTGCTGCCACCAATTTCACCAACGAAAAATGGTTGCGTGAAGCTACTTTGTATGTAACGGTGGAACCTTGTTCCATGTGCGCCGGAGCCTGTGTGCTCGCCCGCCTTAAACGGGTGGTGTACGGCGTACCGGATATTAAAACAGGTGCGCATTCCAGCTTATTCAATCTCTTAAACGACCCCAGACTTAATCATCGTATCGAAGTTGTTCCCGGTGTGCAAAAAGAAGCCTGTTCTGCGTTGATGGTAGATTTTTTTGAATCCCTGCGCAAAAAATAATGATTTCCTTTCGTTACAATTTGTTACATTATTGACATATTTCAGAAACGTCTTTTTAGTAAACTCTCACCGATTAGAAACAAGGGCCAAATAGTTCGATGCAAAAGCAACTTTTACTTATTGATGATGACAGCAAGTTAAACCACTTGCTAACCGACTATCTCGGAAAATTCAATTTTCAGGTACATGCCGAAACGCACCCGCAGCAGGGTCTGGAATACCTGGATAGCCATACCGTGGATTTGATTATTCTCGATATTATGTTGCCGGAAATGGACGGCTTCGAAGCCTGCCGCCGTATCCGCCAGCGCTACAGCACGCCGGTTATTATGCTTACAGCCCGGGGTGAAGTAACCGACCGCATCGTAGGACTGGAAATCGGCGCGGACGACTACATGCCCAAACCTTTTGAACCGCGTGAACTTGTTGCCCGCATTCAAACCGTTTTGCGCCGGGAAAATCGTTTAGCCGCTACGGATATTCAAAACTTTGGCGCCCTGCAAATTGATTTTCATAAGCACAGCGCCTCGTTAAACGGTAGGGAGCTCGATTTAACCAGCGCTGAGTTTGAATTACTGACTCTGTTTGCGAACAACGCTTCCAAAGTGCTTAATCGTGACCAAATTATGGATACAATCCGCGGTATTGAATGGGATGCTTTTAATCGCTCTGTGGATGTACTGGTGAGCCGTTTACGCCAAAAAATTCAGGATGACCCAAAGCATCCGCAGTTCATAAAAACCATCTGGGGCAGCGGATACATGTTTATTGGAGGCGCTGAATGATGCAATGGACCGAACGGATTCGCGCCTCCCTGTTCCTTAAAATTATCCTGCTGTTTCTGGCAGCCCATATTACCATCGGTGCGGTTGGTTTTACTATACACAAGTACTTCGGCCTGCCGCACCATCAGCAGTCCATTAACCAAAATATGGAACATTACAGCCGCTATCTCGCCGCGGAAATCGGCGCCCCTGCAGACACTGTAACCGCACGTACCCTGAGCACCACCTATCATATTCGCCTGCGGATGCGTAATGATTCTCTGCAATGGGCAAGCGATACAGCAATACCAGATTTTGAAGAGCTCACACCAAATTCCTACACAAATTCAGCCGTTTTATCGGGAGTGTACAAAGAGTATTTTTACGTACTTTTGCCTCAGAATGGCAATCGTTTTTTGTTTTTATTTGATATCGATACACACCGTGAACTGTCCGTTTTGGAATGGCGGCTCGTTATTATGGTTTTGGTAATGATGCTCATTCTGACTATCATCTATTTTGCCATTCGTTTTATGCTGCGCCCATTAAAAACCATACATAAAGCGGTTGCTGCTATCAGTTCTGGCGATTTGGACCACCAAATAACCGTAAAAAGGCGCGATGAACTTGGCGACCTGATGAATTCGTTTAATGGCATGGCCGAACGATTGAAAGAGATGATTTCCTCGCGCGACCAGCTGCTTTTGGATGTCAGCCATGAACTGCGTTCACCCTTAACCCGCATTAAAGTGGCGCTGGAATTTTTAGAAGATTCTGAAGGCAAAGAAGCCATTAAATCCGATATCGCAGAAATGGAACAAATGATTGCGGAACTTTTGGAAAGCGAACGCTTAAACAGTGTGTACGGCGGGTTGCATATTCAATCTACTAACCTAACTGCTTTGTTGCAGAATATAGTTTCTACCCAAAAAGAGACGCCACCGGGAATTCGGTTCCAGTCTCCTCAGGAAGATATCTGGATAGAAGCCGATCCGGAACGGTTGCACACTGCCTTTAGCAATGTAATTGATAACGCGTTTAAATATTCTTCCGAAGCGAGCCAGGCGGTGGAAATATCCTTCGAATCTGCTGAAAACCAAATTGTTATTAGTATAAAAGATTTCGGCCCGGGTATTCCACAAGATGAACTGGCTTCTATTTTCGAACCTTTTTACCGGGTGGATAAATCCCGTTCCAAAGAGACAGGCGGCTATGGTTTGGGGCTGAGCATCGTTAAAAAAATTATTCAGCAGCATCAGGGAAACATTAAAATTAAAAGCAAACCTACTGAAGGTACAACATTTACCATAACATTACCTATTAAGCAAAAATAAAAGGAATAGTGGAGGTTTAAATATGAAAAGTAAGTTAACCGGTCTGGCCGGATTTATTGGCATCCTGCTCATAGGATTAGTCATTGCCAGGGCTTTTTCGAACGCCAAACAGGCGCCGCACCATAAACCGGCCGCAAAAAACCAAAAACTTGTAAAAACCCAAACCATTCAATACACATCGGTTGCACCTAAATTTTCTACCGGTGGAACGTTACATGCCTATAATAAAATCATGCTTTTCGCCGAGGTAAACGGCGTGCTGCACGAAGCAGACACTCCTTTCCGTGCAGGTAACCGTTTTTTGAAAGGGCAAGTTTTGTTGCGAATCGATGACGCTGTTTACCGTAATAATGTACTGGCACAAAAAAGTGCGCTTCTTAATCAGCTTACCCTGTTTATTCCCGATTTGGCCATCGACTATCCACAAAGCGCCAAACGCTGGCAAGCTTATTTAGATGACTTCGATTTAAATAAACCGCTGGCGCCTCTGCCCGAAAGCAACGGCAGCAAAGAAAGCTATTTTATTGCCTCACGCAATATATACAGTTTATACTATCAGGTAAAAAGCATGGAAGCGACTCTCGCTAAATATACCTTGCACGCGCCCTACAACGGCATTGTAACGGAATCGGATTTAACGCCGGGTACCCTGGTGCGTGCCGGTCAGAAATTGGGTGAATTTACCAGTACCTCTTTATATGAAGTGGAAGTCCCTTTAAACATAAGCGCCCTGCCCTTTTTAAAAACCGGAGACCAGGTTCAGCTCTATTCCGAAGATATTCACACCGGGTTTAGCGGTACAATTTCCCGCATCAATCAAAAAATCGACCGCAACTCTCAAACCGTTCAGGCTTTCATTTCGGTATCAGACCCGAAGTTGCAGGACGGGTTGTACCTCTCTGCCACCATTCTATCGCGTAAAAAGGTCAACGGCGCATTTATTCCTGTTAAATGGCTGGTTAAAGGTAATAGCGTATATGTGCTACAGGATTCTACTTTCCGGCTCCGGCCGGTACAAACCGTGTTCACCCAGGGCGATAACGCGTTGGTTAAGGGTGTACAGGATAACGAAACCATTCTGGCACAGGAAACAGCTTTAAGCGATTCGCTCGTTCCTTTTAAACGTATGTACTAATCCAAAACCTTTAAAAACAGAAAACGGTACTATGAAAGATTTTATTAAACAATTTATCAAATATCCGGTGCTGGGGAACGTTATTGTGTTCACCGTGCTTATCTTTGGCTTCTTTGGACTCCAAAGTTTAAAAACCACCTTCTTCCCACAAATTCCCAGTAAATTCATTATTATTCAGGCCATATATCCGGGCGCATCGCCCCAGGAAGTGGAAGAAGGCATTGTCCTCAAAATTGAAGATAATTTAAAAGGACTTACAGGAATCGACCGTGTTACTTCGGTTTCTTCCGAAAACATGGGAACCGTTACCGTGGAATTGCACACAGGTTATCCCATTGATGTGGCTCTGCAGGATGTAAAAAACGCAGTGGATAAAATCAGTTACTTTCCCGTGGGAATGGAACCGCCCATAATTTACAAACGGGAAATGATGGATTTTGCCGTTAATTTAGCCTTACACGGCGATGTTGATTTACATCAGTTAAAAAAACAGGCGCGCAAGATAGAGCGTGAACTGCGCACAGTGGACGGCATTTCCAAAATCGCGCTTAGTGGCTTCCCAAAAGAAGAAATCGAAATCGGTTTTAGGGAAGATGATTTACGGAGATACCAATTAAGTTTTGCCGAAGTAAGTGCTGCTGTTCGGAAATCCAATATTCGGGTTACAGGTGGTAAAATTAAAGGCCCGCGGGAAGAACTACTCATTCGCGCCAATTCCAAGGGTTACCATGCCGATGAATTAAAAGATATCGTGGTTCGTACAACGGCAGATGGCGCCATTATTCGCTTAAAAGATGTGGCCGATGTGCGCGATCGCTGGGAAGACAATCCGGACCGGGTGTATTTTAACGGCAAACCGGCTGTCACTATTGACGTGAATACCACCAACGAAGAAGACCTGTTTTTTGTAGCCGATTATGTCCTCAATTACATCAAAACCTTTAACCAAAAACATGAAAAAATTCATGCTTCTGTATTACGGGACGGTTCCAAAATTATTCAGGCTCGTATCGATATACTAACAAGTAACGGTATTTGGGGCATTATTTTAGTGCTCATCTTTTTAACACTCTTCCTGAATGCCCGGTTATCTATCTGGGTTTCGCTCGGCATTCCCATCGCTTTTGCCGGTATGTTCGCTTTGGCGCCGATTGTAGGTATTACCATTAACGTGATGTCGCTGATGGCCATGATTTTGGTAGTAGGCATGCTGGTGGATGACGGCATTGTGATTGCGGAGAATATTTACCAGCATTATGAAGAGGGTGAAAAGCCCTATCTTGCGGCCGTACACGGTACTATGGAAGTGCTGCCCTCGGTGCTTTCTGCCGTTCTGACCACAGTTGTTATCTTTTCCACCTTTTTCTTTTTAGAAGGTGGTATGGGCGACCGTACCAAAGATTTGGCCTATGTGGTCATTGCCGCGCTGCTCTTTTCCCTTGTGGAGGCAGCCTTTATTTTACCTGCCCATGTGGGGCATTCCAAAGCGCTTAAAATAAAACCGGGCCAGAAGAATCGTTTTGAAGCTTTTACAGAAAAAGTGCTCTTTTGGATAAGGGACCGCGTGTACGCTCCTCTATTGCGTTTTTCCATAGACCACAGCGGAATGGCCATTGCCATCCCAATCGCCTTGCTCATCATGACCATAGGCGCTCTGAAAGGTGGATTAGTAAAAACTACCTTCTTCCCGAATATCGAAATGGACAATGCAGCGGTTACCCTGCAATTACCGGCAGGAACCAGCACAGCCATTACGGATAGCCTGCTCAACAACATCGAGCACGCAGTGTGGGCTGTGAATCAGGAATACAAAGACAGTCACCAAGTATCCACCAACATTATTACCGGAGTCGTACGTAAAATTGGTCCCGGTACCAATGACGGCAAAATTACGGCTAATTTTATAGGTGGGGAAAACCGTGCTTGGTCCAGTATTGAAATTATTGACCATATCCGTACAAAAACCGGCGCTATTCCTGAGGCTACCAAACTGGAATTTGGCGGATCAAATCATTGGGGTAAACCGGTTTCCATTGCCATTGTGGGTGAAAATTTAAAAGAAGTACGCGCTGCCAAAAACGCTTTAAAAGCCCAACTGAGAAAAATCACAGCCCTTAAGGACGTGGTGGATAATGACCCGCCCGGATTGCGGGAAGTGACCATAACCTTAAAAGAAAAAGCCCTGGCTCTCGGTTTAACGCCCAAAGATGTTATGGACCAGGTACGTGGCGGTTTTTTCGGCAGCGAAGCGCAACGCATTCAGCGCGGAATTGACGAAGTACGCATCTATGTGCGTTACAAACAAAACCAGCGCCAAACCTTTACTCAGCTCAAACAAATGCGTATCCGGCTGCCGAATAACCGCGAGTACCCTTTGGAAGAAATTGCTGAATTAACGGTACAGCGGGGTATTACTACCATTAACCATATCAATACACTACGTACCATTAAAGTGGAAGCGGATATTTCAAACCCCAAGGAATCGGTAACGGATTTAATTTCGGATATCAACGCTAATATACTTCCTGACCTCAAAGAGAGCTTTCCGGATGTACATTTCGATTTTGAAGGTCAAAGCAGGGAATCCGCCAAAACGGCTAAATCTGCCAAAAAGGTCATTCCCCCTATCCTGTTAATCATGTTTATTATTGTTGTTATCACATTCCGTTCCTTTACACAGGCGTTTATTGTATACCTTACCATACCTTTTGGCATTATCGGTGTGATATGGGGCCATTTTATTCAGGGCTATATTGTGAGTGTACTTTCCATGTTTGGCATGATTGCACTAATGGGAATTATGGTAAACGATTCCTTAGTGCTTATTAATGCCATGAATCAAAATTTAAAACGTGGTCTCTCTTACCGTGATGCCCTGCACGATGCGGCTATTAGCCGCTTCCGGCCCGTATTACTGACCTCGCTTACAACCATTGCCGGTCTGGGACCGCTTATCTTCGAAACCAGTTTTCATGCTCAGTTTCTGGCGCCCATGGCCATTTCCCTTGCCTACGGGTTACTTTTTGCCACTATGCTGACTCTTTTAATGATTCCGGCATTGCTGCAAATATTTAACCACGGTAAGCTGATTGTATTTGGTCTCTTTTCAGGTAAAAAACTTAATCCGCGGGATGTGGAACCGGCTGTACGGGAAGATTTATTTATTAAGGGACTTTAGAATAGATTTTAGATTTTGAATTTTAAATTTTAAATGATAGATATAATGGAAGAATTATGAAACACTTTAAAATGCTTTTAATTTTACTCATGGCTGCCGGTTTGCAGTCTGTAACTATGGCGCAGGAACTGCTAAGCCTAGACGATGCTATTGCCATTGCCCTGAAGAAAAATCATCAAATCCGGATTCTGAAAAACACACAGGAAATCAGCGCCAATCTGGCTCATCCCGGTATGGCGGGATTCCTGCCGCAAGTGAATCTCAATTCGGGTGTAAATTATTCCGAAGGCACATCGCAAACAAGCTTCGGTTCTTTCAAGCAAAAGGCGACAGTCAGTTCCGCTCAAATTGAAGCCAGCTACAACCTCTTTGAGGGGCTGGGCGGCTACTACACGTTTAAAAAAATAAAATCCCAGTCCGAAAGCAGCGCGCTGTCCACACGGAACGGGATTGAGTCCACCATCGTACAGATTGCTTCGGCCTATTTTGCCACGGCAGCCGCTTCCGATGGACTGGCCATTGCCCGTGAAGGATTGAATATTTCTGCAGAACGGCTGGCCCGAGCCCAAAAACGCGCTTCTTACGGACAAGCTAACGCTTTGGATATCCTGAATGCCAAAGTGGATTTAAGCGCGGATTCCGTTACCTTTTTAAATGCCCGTCAACGGCTGGACGAAGCTCGTAAAAATTTGAACGTTTTACTGGACCGTGAACCGGATATTGACTTTCGTATTGAGAACCGGGTTCGGCTTGGTACTGTGGAGTCCGAAGCCGCTTTGCTGGAACACGCACTACACCATAATGCCGCTTATTTACTGGCTAAATCCGATTTGAATAGCGCGGAATATGAACTCGACCAATCCTGGTCTTCCCATTTACCGCGTATCGATTTGCGGGGCGCTTACGGGTACAACCAGTATGAAAAAGATATGAACGTTAAATGGGACGACCCGCAAAAGAATATTTCAGCCGGTGTTTCATTGAGCCTGAATCTGTTTGACGGTTTCCGCAGAAGTACCCAAACCCAAAATGCAAAAATCGGAGTGCGCAACAAAACCATTTTATTGAATTTGGCTGAGCTAAATCTTAAAAAAGATGTGTCCGTAGCCTATACAGATTACCGGAATAAGGTGGAAATTTTAAAAGTAAACCGGAAACGCGTGCAATCCGCGGAACTAAATTTTAAACGCACACAGGAATGGTTTAATCTGGGTCGCTTAACCAACACCCAATTCCGGGAAGCACAGCTTAACCTGCTGATGGCCAGGAACAATCTGGCACAGGCCAAATATAACGCGAAGCTCTCCGAAATCCGTTTAACTCAACTGAGTGGATTGTTGTTAGATATTGAATGATGCGTTGAAATAATTTTTGCAATATGGTTATCTTGCACTGCAGGTGGATACAGTTAAAATAGATGGAAACTGGAATTGGTTATTTATGATGGTTTGTTTGGAATTTAAAATACCGAATTAAAAAACTGCATTCTCATCCAACTTTAATCATCATCCAAATCCGTTTCCCTTACACGCACAAAAGCGCTGCGAACCGGAGCCGGCATTTCCGAGTTACTTCCCTTTACCGCTTTCCAGATAATTTCATTAAACTCAATATCCGGAATTGCATCTTCCACCGAAAGGTTGAGTTCCTCACAACGTGCCGAACCATACGCTTTGGATGAATTGACGGCATTCATATTCACCAAGGGTTTCCTTGCCGTGTAAGGCGTAAGGTCCGCCAGATTTGATAGGGCCGCATTTAAAGGTCTGGCCGCAAAATCGTATTGGGTCATGGCCGGTAATCCCAAAATTAATTCTATGGTTTTTAAGACGCTACTGGTGGAATACATGGTGTGATCAACAAAACCATGCTTAATATATGGTCCTATGGCTAGCAGCACCGATCGATGTGCATCCACATGGTCCGAGCCATCCTGGGCATCATCTTCTACTACTAGAATAATACTCGATTCCCAATATTTAGTGTGGGAAATAGTCTCAACTATTTTACCGAGGGCAAAGTCATTATCAGCCACCATAGCGCCAACCGTTGGCATACCTTTCTTGGTTCCGGCTGTATGATCATTAGGTAATCGCATTAAAATAAAATCAGGCAGAGAATCTCCGGCAACATAACGATCGAATTCTTTCTTCCAAATAGAAAAGCGTGTAACATCTTTTACACTTAAATCAAAGCAAGGATAGGTTGTACTGGTATATGGACGTAAATTAGCATCACTTGCACGATAGAAACCAGGATGTTTTTTATCAAACCAGGTATATTCACCATAATTTCGAAAACTGCGTTTATTATTAAGGACATTATCCCATATATAGCCTGATTTCGGAGCTGCAATCGGTACACCACCTTCAAATTCATAATGCCCGCCTCTATCTCCGTAATGCGTTGGCCATGTTTTTTCCACATAATCGGTAGCATAAGCCGCCATGGACCAATTATGTCCATCAGCGCTAACTTCGGCGTCCACGTAAAAATTATCAAAAAGAGTAAAATTTTCGACCAGGGCATGAACATTTGGTGTGATTGCGCGTGGAAACAGACACAATGATGAATCCCCGTTTCCCTGTGGAAGGTCGCCCAGCACCTGATCGTAGGTACGATTTTCACGAACAATATAGAATACATGTCGAATGGTTTTACTTCGCTGCGAAGAATGGTGATTGCTGATAATTCCATCCAGGGATTCAATCTGTCTTTGCCCAGAATGCATATAGGGTGTATTATCGTAAACCTGTTCGGAATAAGCAGCTAATTCGCTTTTATGCGGATATTCAATTTGCGCCAAACTTCCTTTAAACATTCTTTCTATAAACCGGTCATCAACATTTCTGTTGGGATCACCCGGTTTAGGGCCGAGCGGATTTGCCTGGGATTTCATTCCTTTTCCGTTTACAACCAAAAGCTGGTTATGGCTATTCAGAAAGCCAACAGCAGTGGGATACCAACCCACCGGTATAAAACCAAGGCTATGACTTCGTTCGGGATTTTTAATATCAAAGAGAGCTAAATCATTATTATCTGCATTTGCCACCACAAGAACTTGTTCGTTTTCTGCGAAGCATAAAGCATTGGGCGTACTTCCGGGATACTTAAATGCCCCTAAAGAGGTTGACAGTGTTTCTCTTATCCTGTTGCTGGTTAAATCGACCACCGAGACCGAATTTTCATTTGCATTGGCTACAAACAAACGAGCATCATCTTTGGTAAGACGCATCTCACAAGGATGGGCACCGGTGGAAATTGTGGATAAAATTTTAAAAGAATCCAGGTCAACAATTGCGATTTCTGCTTTTTCCCAGATTGAAACATACGCTTTATCAACTTTGTGGTTTAATATAATATCGTAACATTTGCCGGGCATGGTAATGGATCGAATCGAATTTGTTTTTAGCGGATCGATACGATACAAGCGATTACTACTTTTAGAAACCGCCAATATTCTTTTACGAACCGAATCCCACGCTAAACCACTAACCGACACTCCACCTTTTACTTTTGGTAGTGAAATCGAATCCAATTTTACGAGGTGTGTTTTCTCTAGATGAAAGATCAAAATCGCATCATCATTTCCGGCGGAGACAAACAAACGTTGAGAACTTTCGTCAAAGGCTAAACCACGCCAGGCATTATGTAGCCGAAACCGTTGTAGTTCCCTGAAGGTGTTCAGATCGATTAGGGACAAGGAAGCTTCAGAATCACCATTATTCGTTATAATAGCATAATTTTCATCTGCAGTAATGAGCATATTTAGCGGCAAATCACCCAGGGTTACAAATTTTGACCCGGCCGGAGTTAATTTCCAACCATTAGGCAACAGGGTGAAATCTTGGTAAGTTCCAGGAATATTGTTTTTCAGATGATGGTTTTGACTTTGGCAACTAAAAAGAATGAAGGTCAAAAGCAAAAGGCCAAAGCCAAAAAATGTCTGTTTTCTAATCACAGGATTTCCTCATTAAAATACACCGTAAAGGTAAGAGCAATCGAATTTATTTTTTAAGATTCGGATACACCTACAAATCCACTCCCAGTTCGGACCAGATCAGAGCTCCGGCGCCCAAAATAGCCGCCTGATCCGCATCCAGACCGGAAGGCAGTATTTTAACCTTTCCGGAGAATATATTCAAGACATTTTCTTCATATGCTTTCCGCAGAGGGGCAAACAGTAATTCACCTGCCTGTGCCAAACCACCGAACAGAATAATCGCTTCAGGACTAAGAATCGCTACAGCATCGGCTAAGGTTCGGCCAAGGATTTCCGCAGTGAATTGAAAAGCTTCGAGGGCTAATGCGTCGCCTTTTGCAGCAGCACGTGCAATTTCTTTTGATGTCAATGAACCGGCTGGCAGATTTCTTAGCAGACTTGAACGTTCACTTTTATCCAGCATCTCCTCCACGGTTCGCCGAATTCCACTGGCCGAAGCATAGGTTTCCAGGCATCCCCTGCGCCCGCAATTGCACAAACGGCCTTCGTGCACGGCTATGATATGCCCCATTTCTCCTGCATTACCATCATTACCGTACACGACCTGCCCGTTTACAACAATGCCGCTGCCCAGCCCGGTTCCCAAAGTAATTTCAATAAAATTCTTCATTGTTTTAGCCGCCCCGAATAGCATTTCACCGAGCGCGGCCGCATTGGCATCGTTTGTAACTTTAACCGGCAGATCGTAATATTTTTGGGATAATTCCACCATATTGGCACGATCCCAGCTCAGATTCGGAGGATTTTCCACACATCCGCTAAAATAGTTACCGTTAGGGGCGCCAATTCCGATACCCCGCAATTCATATCCTTCTTTTTTATCTTCCCAAAGCTGATTGAACGCACTAAATATGCGTTCGAATAACCGTTCCGCCGGTTCATCCCCTCGTGT
The DNA here is from genome assembly GCA_024762535.1 of Calditrichaceae bacterium. GTDB lineage: Bacteria > Calditrichota > Calditrichia > Calditrichales > Calditrichaceae > JANTHG01. The sequence goes on along the minus strand of JANTHG010000038.1, from coordinate 6,733 downwards.
GGGAATTTTTGATATGGCCACACAAACCCCATCCCGATCTACCAGACCAAAGGCCGTATTCGTGCCGCCAATATCAATGCCCAACGTTATTTCTTTACGTTTCGTACTCACAGTGTGCTCCATTGTTTACCAGAATACCGTGTACAGAACTACCAATATAATTAAAATAATATACGCGCTGATGTTAAACACAGGACCGGTTTTAAAGGTTTTGGCAGTAAGGGGAATGCCTTTGGGATCGTCCACATCTTCGGAAGTTGTCAGGCTAACACCAAAAATAATGGCCATGGTAATCAGCATCGTGTAAAACATCTGATCCATCCAGGGCAAATCTACAGCCGCACTTTTTAAGGCGAGTGCTACGAGGATAGAAAGCACTACCCCGTAAATAGCCGCTTTGTTGGTAGTCTTCTTCCAGAACAGGCCCATCAGAAAGACAGCAAGGATGCCCGGGCTAACCAAACCGGTGTATTCCTGAATATATTGAAACATCTGCGGAATATTCCCCATAATCGGCGCCATAAGAATCGCTATCAGTAAAGCCGCCGCTGCACTTAGCCTGCCCACGGTTACCAATCTTTTTTCAGAAGCATTCTTACTGAAATAGGGTTTATAAATATCCATAGTAAAAATGGTTGAGGTCGAATTCAACATAGAGGCCAGCGAACTAACGATTGCAGCAGTTAAAGCGGCCAGAACCAACCCTTTGAGCCCCGTGGGGATAAACACACTAATCAGCCACGGATAAGCCTTGTCGTAATTGATTCCGCCACCGGTTTTTAAAAAGGCTTCCTGCACGCCGTGCATCACGGTTGTGCCCGCAGGTTGCGTAAACAGTACAAAGGCCACAATTCCGGGAATCACTACCAACAGAGGAATAATCAGTTTTAAAAAGGCAGCGAAGGCGATTCCGCGCTGTGCTTCTTTTAAGGATTTGGCAGCCAGTGTTCTTTGGATGATATACTGATTGAATCCCCAGTAATAGAGATTGGCCACCCACATACCGCCAATGAGCACGGCAATACCCGGCAAATTAAAATATTCCGGATTATCGCGAGATAAAATCATGTGGAATTTTTCGCCGGCAGAATTATAAATATGGGACAAGCCATGGAATAAGCCGCCTTCAGGCGTTACATGATTTAAAGCAATAAAGGATGTAATTAAACCACCCAATACCAGTAAAGCTACCTGTACCACATCGGTCCAGGCCACGGCCGAAAGTCCGCCGTAGAGAGAGTAAGCTGCGGCAATAAATGCCAGTGCCAGAATAGCGTAAATAATCAGGCTACCGTCACCACTGCCAATGATGGTATCAATCGCTTTACCACCAAGGAAAAGCACGGAAGTTAAATTTACAAAGATGAACAAAGCCACCCAGAATACGGCCAAAATGGTTTTTAAGTTAGTACTAAAGCGTTGTTCGATAAATTCCGGAATGGTGTACAGCCCTTTTTCAATAAAAATCGGTAAAAAGAATTTTCCCACAATGATCAGAGTTAGAGCGGCCATCCATTCATAGGAAGCAATGGCCAGGCCAACGGCAAAACCGGAACCCGACATACCGATAAACTGTTCGGCAGAAATATTGGCCGCAATAAGAGACGCGCCAATGGCCCACCAGGGTAAAGATTTACTGGCCAGAAAATAGTCCTGCGAATTCTTTTCATGCCCCTTTTTATCACGGGAAACCCACAAGCCCAGGCCCACAATTCCCAGGATGTACACAATAAAAACCACATAATCCACTAACGAAAAATGCATTTTACCTCCTTAAGTCCATTTTAGTATTCATTGTATTAAAATCATCTTTTTTATAATGGAAGCGTTTCCGGTTTTCAAGCGGTAAAAATAGATTCCGCTGGCCATTTCTTTTCCATTAAATGGAACCGAATAGGTGCCGGCATTCTGTTTCCGATTTACCAGAGTACAAATCTTTTGCCCCAGGGCATTATAAACCGTTAATTCCACCTGAACCGGCGCAAGGCCTTGTGACGCGATTACATACTTAATACGTGTGGTGGGATTGAAGGGGTTAGGATAATTTTGTTTTAATTTTGATGTTAAAGGGGTGTGTTGAAACGTATGGCTATCCATCCCGGTAAATACACTGTTTATTCTGCCGGGTGTACCGTGTCCGGCCGAAGCTGCCCAGCTTTCCGCAAGAGAATTATCCCGATAGGGATTAAATAATTCCAGCGACGAGCCCTCACCGTCTGCCTGTACGGGCCAGGGCGCGTGATCATCATATTCCACTTCATCAGCCGGTTTTCCTGTATTGTCATACAAGCGAAGCAATTCACCGGAACCGCTAAAGCCGAAATCCATCCCTGTCAAATAATTAGGTACATCCGCAAATAACAAAGTAAATTTAGTTTCATCCTTAACAACAACCACAAAAGAATCTTTTTGTAAAACAAATCCTTTGGGAAATACAAACTGATGAGCATCATCACTATCTTTAAATATCCAGTTACTCAGATCCACATCCTGGCTTCCGGCATTGGCCATTTCTACCCAATCCCCGCTATCAAAATCAGGATGCGAATTGTAATTAATCTCGTTTATTACAATGCAAATGGAATCTTCTGATCCTTCCGTAAATTGGGCGCTCATCTGCATAGCCTGGTTTAATTGAAAAGAGATGGAATCATTTGTAGTATTTACACTTCCCTGCCAGCCGGTAAAATGATAACCCGGATTTGGCCTGGCCTTCATGGTGATATGCTGCCCGCTACTATAATAATAGTAGCCGGATTTTCGCACCTGCAGATGCCCGTTTAATTCAATATATCCCGAGTGATCATCCGGCAGGTGTATGGATAATTGCTGATAGCCGTTTAAGCCAAAGCGTTCCTGTACAAAACGACGTAAATAAGAGACCCTTTGTTCGGCAAATTTATTTAGCCGTTTCACTTCCAAATCCCACTGCGAACGCTTGCCCTCCCAGCGATTCAGATGGCGGTCAATTTCGGCTTCACAGGATTTACGTAAATTCGTAATAACCGATTTAACGCGAACGGCGCTAAACGTTTGATTAAGATGGTCCTGAAATCGTGTAATGAATTCTTCCCGGAAACGGTCATTTTCCAGGATTTTTCTAAACAACAAAGTAGACCAGGGCGGATTCGGCCAGTCCGGCCCGTTTTCATCTAAAGCGAAGTCCAGCGTATTGTGTTTATAGCCTTCCTGATCAAACAGACCAAAGCCAAAATCCGTGTCATATAAAATCCAACGCCATTTTCCGGTTTCGGTTTTGGGTCGCCAAAATTTTATATTATTACCCGGCCAATCGGTGTTATCAAAATAAATTTCGGAGATTTCATAATCCAGATATTCATCTAAATCCATTTTGCTTAAAATATAATTTTCTGCCGCCACACTGTTCATATTGTGGGTTGTAACATAATCTATTAGTTGCAGATATGTTTCATTATCCCCGTGAATAACCTGGCCGTCATATTCCAACATGTCGATTTGATTGGCAGCCCAGCCGTGATGCGAGGCAATATAATGTTCATTAATTTTTTCCCGGATATTTTGAATGCCCCAGTATTCACCGTTGATAAAAAGTAACGCCGGACGAAAACCATGCTGATCCAGACCCAGTCCCTGTACAAGCGTTTGCATTAATCCGTCACGAAACATGGTAACCAGCCAGTCATTCCCGGAGTTACGCATCACAAACGATTCATACGTTGAAACACCTGTTTCAGGGATTAGAGGATAATTGAGCTGTGAAAGGCCATAACGTCCCCGGAAAAAGAAGGATAATGATTTTTGGGGCAGCCCCCGGCTATAGCTACCAAATATTTTGATTCCACAATCCGCGGCAAAGGCTTTTTTACCGGATTCGTCGAAAAATTCAATTTGAGCGGGACGTTCCCAATCCTGCCAAAAATTAGCGCCCAAATATGGAAAATCGGGAGAGGCATTTTTACCTTTCACATAAATACCTGTATTTTCATCCCAAAGATTCGCCGGATTGGTGGACAGAGAAATCACCGGCAGAGTTAGATTTTCTTTGATAAAATAGGTTTCCGTGCCAATCGGGCCGGACAGACTGTGTTCCACAAAAGCTCGGCTTCGTAGTACAGTGGTGTTATCAATACGGATGGGGAACGTATAAAGAGTCGATGTCTGGGTTGGTTCGCTGCCATCGGTAGTGTAATAGATTTGAGCATTATTTTCGGTAGAAAGGGATACGAAGAAATAATTATCGTACATCCCGCCCGGGCTGGAAAACGTTACACCGGGAGCAAACCCTTTGTAGCCGTTTGGCCCGTTACTTTCTGCAGGCGTGGGCTGTTCATAAAAAAACCAGTCATCAGCGCCATCCGGATAACGCCCCTTCGAGATATCACCCGGAATGCTGTCCGCTTCAAATTGGTCCACCAGTTCGCCTGCGGTGTTGCTAAGAAAAAGCGCTTCGCCGGATGATTTGATTTTAAAATTGGTATGTAATCCGGAAAGGGGCAAATGCAATGCAGGATTTGCACCCTGATAAGAAGAAGGTTTTTCCGTAAGCCCTATGCTGAGAAAGGGAATCAGACTCAAATCCGATGAACCGATTCCATAATTATGAACTTCTATGGCCAATACGTTTTTACCCGCTACGATCAGTGACTGAAAGGCGTCCAGATCAAATTTTAAGGGAGCGCCACCCCGGTACATCTCCGCTTCCCGCGGTTGGTCGGGATAGTCGTTAAATGCCGGAGGCACACCCACCTGACCGATATTTGAGCGCGCCACTTCTGTTCCATTCAGATAGGCGACAAAAGCATCGTCAAAATCAATCTGCATCACAAGCCGGCTAATTTGAGAAGGATCATCGATATAAAAGGCTGAACGCGTATATACACAAACCGTTTTATCGATGATGGTTGCGTCATCATCATCTCCATATCCCAGGCCTGTGGGGCCTTTCAGCCAATCCTCATCATTAAAAGCGGGTGTTTTCCACTCTGCGGAATAGGGTGCATGGACAACAAGATAGTTACATGTATCTCCCTGATCCACCACGGTTTCCCACCAACGGGTGGGATCACTGCGATCCTTTCCGGAAGCATACACTAATACATGTCCGCCTGCCTCCAGATCCATATCCGGGAAAGTCCATTTATCCGGCTGTCCCTCATCGTCCGACAAAGTATATTCGCTTAAATTCAGTGTTTGACTACTGCCATTAAACAGTTCTAGCCAGTCCGGATACGCTCCGTCTTCATCCGCGAGCGTCACGGAGTTGGAAGACATTACTTCATTAATAACCAGGCGCTGCGCATAAACTGCCTGTACAAGCAGAAAAACGATTGCTGTAAGAAAGCCTATACGCTGCATAAAAATTCTCGATTCTATTCTTTGTACTCAAATGAAGCGGATAAATCACCAACACGAATATCAAACTGCCCTGTCTCACGAGTGCGCTGATTGTTCCGGCCGATAAAGGTTAAATCCTGCGGTGCCAGCATAAAAGAAACCGTTTTGCTTTCTCCCGGTTTCAATTCAATTTTATCAAATCCCTTAAGCTGTTTTACCGGCGGCGTAACAGAGCGGACCCGATCGGAAAGGAATAACAAGACCGCTCGTTTACCGGCCCGTTTACCTGTATTTTTAACCTGGACCGAAACCGTAAGCGTCTCGTTGGGATGCAGAATATTTTTATCCAGCTGAAGCCGGCTGTATTCAAATTGTGTATAACTGAGTCCGGCGCCGAACTGATATTGGGGATCAAATGTTACCGGTTCGGTCTCCGCACTTTTTTTATGATCATAAGGAACCAAATCATTGGCATAACGGGGATAGGTAAAGGGCAAACGTCCGCTCGGATTCACATCACCAAAAAGGATTTCGGTTAAAGCCTGGCTGCCCATAGGCCCCGGATAGTTTGCCAGCACAACCGCCTTTACCTGTTTTTCAATTTTACTGATAATACGCGGTCTGCCTTCGGTTAGCACTAAAACAATGGGCTTTCTCGTTAAGCGTAAATCACGTATGAACTGTAGTTGCGCATCCGAAAGATTTAAATCCTTAATATTACCCGGTGTTTCACAATAAGCGCCTTCACCCATACAGGCCACAATCACATCTGCTTTATGCGCTTTATGATAAACATCGTTCGATTTAACCACTTCGGTGAAAGAGGTGCCTTTGGAATACAATACGTTTTCTTTACCAGCTCGTTTCTGAATAGCCTGCAAAATGGTTTTTTGATTTTTCGGGAACAACTCCTCACGATTGCCCTGCCAGGTGTATGTCCAGCCGCCATTCAGAGATTGGTGTAAATCGGCTGTTGGGCCGCATACCAAAACTTTTTGACCTTTTTTAATCGGCAGCAAATCGTTCATATTTTTAAGCAAAACAATAGATTCCCGTGCTGCGTTTAAACTAACCTGCCAGGACGGATCGGAGCCGATTTCCTTTAAAGATGTTTTGGGTGGGAAAGGATGCTTAAAGAGGTCTAACTGAAATTTTACACGTAAAATCCGTGCTACGGCTTCGTCGATACGGGTCATGGGCACTTCACCATCCTTGACGAGTTTCAGCAGAGTATCGTAAAAACTGAAATCCATCGGCACCATGCTCATATCCACACCCGCCATGACGGCCATCTTTACCGCTTCGCGCCGATTGGCAGCTACCATTTCCCGTTTGTAAAGATTTTCAATATCGGCCCAGTCGCTAACAGCCAGACCGGTAAAACCCAGCTCTTTTCGTAAAATTTCCGTTAAATAGT
>JANTHG010000037.1 GCA_024762535.1 Calditrichaceae bacterium | reverse complement strand
ACGAGAAAACCAAACTAATGTTTCGGTTCAAATTAAAAGAAGTTTAAATATAATAGAATTCGGTGATTAATAGAAGAGGGATAAAAAAAAAGTTTGCGGCAATTTGATAATCGAAATAACAGTTATCAGAAAAAATAAAGGCACCACATTAAGGATAAATTGCTGAAGCTAATCCCCCCTTGAGAGGCTGTTGCAGATTGTCATTCCCGAATGCTTTTATCGGGAATCTATGCCATCGTTCACTGGATTCCCGCCAGAAACCTGCGGGAATGACAGATTTTCTATGTTTTATCCTGATACCGCAACACCTTGGATAGGGGGGGACACGCTATGATTGAATTAGTAAGTAGTTTTTGTTCTTTATTGGGGATAAAACCGATTCTTGTACTTCGAGAATTTTTTTCTTATCTCACGTTTACCATAGTGCTAAAACAAAAAAGATTTTACGGAAGACGAACCACACGAAAACCCAGTTCGCTGTTACTTACCGCCGGATTGTCAAAATCCCTGTTAGACACCGTACAACCCATAGCACCGTTATTCCAACTGCCGCCCCTATGAACGCGGCCGGGACCTCTTTCCGGTCCGATGGGATTTAAATGCGCCCGCTGAGAATAAAAATGGGCATCATACCAATCCTGGCACCATTCCCACACATTACCGCTCATATCATATAATCCCAGTTCGTTGGGCTTCTTTTTGCCCACCGGATTGGGTTTACAATTATTTTGTTCAATTCTATTCCAGTCCCACTCATCCTTTAAATAGCTATCTCCGGAATTTCTCCAATACCAGGCTACATCGTCAATACTATTGGAACCGGCATACATATAGCCGTGCGCACTCTGACCGCCACGGGCTGCATATTCCCATTCCGCTTCTGTGGGCAAACGATACTGATTACCGGTTTGCCTGCTCAACCATGCGCAATAGGCAACCGCGTCATTCCAGGTAACATGAATAACGGGATAGGCTGAATCCTTTTGGAGCCGAACCTTTCCTTTTTCATCGCATTTCCAATTGACACCGGTTTTTTGTTTCCAGCCAGAATTAAAAATCCAGGAATACCCGTTTTTTTCCGCTTCGGTTTTATACGATGAGCTTTGAATGAAGCGCCTAAATTCAGCGATGGTGACTTCGTATCTGCTCATATAAAAATCACCGACTTTAACAATATGAACCGGACGTTCATCCGCCCGGCCCAGCCCCGACGGAGCGCCCATTTTAAATATACCGCCTTTAATAAACACCATAGGATCATCAACCCTGGCGACTCCGGTTTGGCCCGACACAGAAGAAAAAAGAAAAATTGTGGATAGAAAAAGAAAAAAACGATTCATCGTTTATCCCCGGGTGTTATTAATTCAAAATCTGAAAATAACTTTTGCTCATTCGGAAAAAGACTACAACCGAACCTAATATATAAAAAAACCCGGCCAAAGGCCGGGCTTAATCAAACCTAACAGCATTCATTAGAATTCATCAAAGTGAATCATCTCTTTTTCCACACCCTGATTGTAGAGCATGTTATTTACCGCGCTAATCATCATGGGCGGGCCGCAGAGATAGTATTCAATATCTTCCGGCGCTTCGTGATTTTTAAGATAATTATCGTACACCACCTGATGTATAAAGCCCACAGGTCCATCCCAGTTGTCTTCCGGTAACGGTTCGGACAGTGCCACATTGTATGAGAAGTTTGGAAATTTGGCAGCAATGTTTTTAAAATCTTCATCATAAAACATTTCGCGTTTGGAGCGCGCGCCATACCAGAAACTTACCTTGCGGTTCGTTTTAAGGGTATGAAAAAGATGGAAAAGATGGCTGCGCATGGGCGCCATTCCGGCCCCGCCGCCAATGTACATCATTTCACGGTCGGTTTCTTTGATAAAGAATTCGCCATAAGGACCGCTTACCGTAACCTTATCGCCCGGTTTTAAATTAAAAATAAAGGAAGAAGATATTCCCGGAGGGAAGTCCGTTCCCGGAGGCGGTGTGGCAATACGTACATTCAGCATCACAATATCGCCTTCTGCCGGATGATTAGCCATGGAATAAGCGCGGAAAATTTCTTCGTCATTCACGGATTTTAAATCCCATAAATGATATTTATCCCAATCGCCGCGATACTGTTCTTCGATATCAAACTCTTTGTACGAAATATTGTAGGGCGGAATATAAATTTGAATGTAGCCGCCCGCTTTAAAATTGAGATGCTGCCCTTTGGGTAATTCCAGCACCAGTTCTTTAATGAACGTTGCCACATTATTATTGGACCGCACCGTACATTCAAATTTTTGAATATTAAAAATTTCATCCGGAATGCGGATTTTCATATCCTGTTTTACTTTTACCTGGCAGGCCAGACGCACATGTTCCTTAATTTCCCCGCGTGAAAGCTGCGATTCTTCGGTAGGAAGCACATCGCCACCGCCTTCTTCAATCTGGCATTTACACATTCCGCAGGTTCCCTGGCCACCGCAGGCCGAAGGCAGGTAAATATTATTATCCGCCAGGGTAAACAGCAAATTCGAGCCGGCGGTTACCTCCGGACTCTTTTCTTCATCATCATTAATTAACAGCTTTACTTTGCCTTTATTTACCAGTTTGGATTCGGCAAAATTCAGCGCCCAAACCAAAGCCAGAATAATTAATGTAAAAATCGAAGTACTTAAACCGATTATTCCTAATGCACTCAAAACGCACCTCTAATTATAGTTGAATACCAGAAAATAACATAAAGGCCATGGACATGAGTCCCGTAACCAACATAGTAATCCCAAGTCCCTTTAGTCCGTCGGGTACATTGGAGTAACGCAATTTATAGCGGATAGCGCCCATGGCTACAATCGCCAAAAACCAGCCTATACCCGAACCAAAACCAAACACAATGGATTCACCAAAAGTATAGCTGCGTTCTACCATAAACAGCGAAGCACCCAGAATGGCACAGTTCACAGCAATCAGCGGTAAAAAGATTCCGAGAGCCGCATACAGTTTAGGAGAAAATTTGTCCACTATCATTTCTACTAATTGTACCATAGCAGCAATCGTAGCAATAAAGGTAATGAATTCCAGGAAGCTTAAATCCACATCCGGCAACCCGGCCCAGGCCAGAGCGCCGTCTTTAAGCAGGTATTCATTAACCGCCCAGTTTACCGGCGTGGTAATGGTCATTACAAAGGTAACGGCAATTCCCAGCCCAATAGCAGTTTCCACTTTTTTAGACACGGCCAAAAAGGAACACATGCCCAAAAAGAAGGCCAGCAGAATATTTTCTACAAAAACAGCCTTAACAAACAGACTTAAATAATGTTCTAACATTTGTATGTTCCTTTAATTTATTCGTGCACGGTTTTGGTAATGGTACGCTGTGCCCAAACCAACAGACCCAGTAAAATAAATGCTCCCGGTGCCAAAACCATGAGTCCCATATTTTCGTATCCGGCGGCATACCAGCTATCCGGAAAAATCTGAAATCCCAAAATACTGCCGCTGCCCAAAATTTCACGTCCTGTGGCAATCACCATCAAAATCCATCCGTAACCCAAGGCATTTCCCAATCCGTCTAGGAAAGAGGGCCAGGGTTTATTTTGCAGGGCAAACGCTTCGGCGCGACCCATTAAAATACAGTTGGTAATAATCAACCCCACAAACACACTTAATTGTTTACTGATATCAAAGAGATACGCTTTTAGAATTTGATCAACCAAAATCACCAGCGTGGCAATCACAGCCAGCTCTACAATAATGCGAATTTTGGAAGGAATTTTTTTACGTAGCAGCGAAATACTGATATTGGAAAGAGTCAGCACAAACATCACTGCCAGCGACATCACCAAAGCAGTACGCATCTGAACGGTAACAGCGAGCGATGAACAAATACCCAAAACCTGAAAGGTAATCGGGTTGTTATCCACCAGGGGTTCTTTAAAAATCGCGATATTCTTTTTAGAGAACAATTTCTCTTTTCCTGCCATTATTGTCCTCCTTCCTGGGCACGCACTTTATCGAAAAACGGTTTATATTTATTGAGTTCTGTTTTAAGAAAATGGGTAACACCACGGCCTGTTAAGGTAGCGCCGCTAATGCCGTCGACATAATGAACCGCATCGGCTCCGGGATGTTTTTCGGCCACTTTCCCCTTAACAACGGAAACCGATACCAGATTTCCCTGGTCGTCGTAAATCTTTTTCCCTTTAAAATTATTGGAGAACCAGGGTTTGGAAATTTCACCTCCCAAACCCGGTGTTTCACCATGTTTGTAAAAAGTGATACCCTCCACGGTTTCACAATGCGGGTCTAAAGCAATGTAGCCATAAATGGTTGACCAGAGTCCTTTGCCGGAAACCGGTAAAATATAGGCGTTTACCTGACCGTCTTTTTTATATTCGAACAGAGGCAGCAGGTCGGCATCTTTCTTTTCGTCTAACTGGTCTGCTGTTTTACCTTGCACAAATTTTCCTGTACTATCCAGAACTACTCCGGTAACATTTTCTTTATACAGCTTATTAATTTCCTCTCGCGAAGCATCTTTATCCGGGGATAAAATGCCGGCGGATAGCAGGATATTTTTTTTCATATCCAATTGTTCGTTTTCGATTTGCCTTGGCTTAAGCAACGTTGCGGCGCCAGCCAAAAGCACACTACACACGATGGTTACAGTGGCAGCAAACCGAAAGGTGTAAGCGTCACTATGCACGGCTTAACCTCCTTTTTATATTCGCTTTCACCACGTAGTAATCTATCAGTGGTGAAAAAATATTCATAAATAAAATAGCCAGCATCATGCCTTCGGGATAGGCCGGATTAACCGTACGAATCATAATAGCGAGAGCGCCTATTAAAAAGCCGTAAATCCATTTACCCGTATTCGTTTGCGAAGCTGATACGGGGTCGGTTGCCATGAATATTGCACCAAAGGCAAATCCACCCATCACCAAATGATAATATGGTGGCAAAGTAAACATGCCGGTAGAAGCAGGCCCGGCCAGCGCGTTGAATAATGCGGCTGTAGCATAGCCTCCGGCGAAAACAGCAACCATAATCCGCCAACTGCCCACACCGGTAATGATTAATATTAGCGCTCCGATTAAAATGGCAAGCGTAGAGGTTTCGCCGATACTGCCCGGAATAAATCCGTAAAACATCTGCATAAAATCAAAACCCGATTTATGAAGCTGTTCAACGGCCGATGCCCCCTGCGGCGTGGAAGAAGCGCTTAAAAGCGGAGTCGCTCCGGAAAAGCCGTCCACCAGTTTTTCTTTGGCCGCGTCAAAAGCAGTCCAGACTTTATCACCGGAAATTTTACCGGGATAGGCAAAAAATACAAAAGCCCGTGCGGTTAAAGCCGGGTTAAGCAAATTCATACCTGTTCCACCAAACACTTCTTTACCAATAACCACACCAAACGAGATGGCCACTGCTGCCTGACCTAAAGGCATGGTAGGCGGTAAAATCAACGGGAACAACAGACCGGTAACTAAAAAGCCTTCGTTTACTTCGTGTTTGCGAACAATGGAAAAGAGTACTTCCCAGGTTCCGCCTACAGCATACGAAACAATAATTAACGGCAACATAGCCCAAAATCCGTAGGAGAACATTTCTCCGATGGATGCACCAATACCAATGGCATGAAAATGCTGATAACCCACATTATACATGCCAAACAGAGTGGCCGGTAACAGGGCAACAATCACCATCATCATAAACCGTTTGAGATCCAGTGCGTCACGCACATGCGGACCAGAGTGCGTTCGCTCGTTGGTCCACAACAGAATCGTATCCATCATTTCGAATAGAGGGTAATACTTTTCGTATTTGCCGCCTTTTTCAAAATCGGAACGATATTTATCAAATACTTTTTCGAGTACTTTCAATGTTATTCACCTTACTAAGTTATTTAACCTTCTTTTTGAATCATATCCAAACCGTCTCGCAAAATCTGCCCGAAATCGGTTTTTGATAAACAAATATAAGAACACAGGGCCACATCTTCTTCGGCCAGTTCCAAAATCCCCAGGCCTTCCATCTCTTCGATATCTTTAGCCAGAATACTTTTAGCCAATGGAACAGGCAATATATTCATAGGAACCACTTTTTCATAATCACTGGCGCTCATTACAAATGCACGGTGACCACCTTTCTGTCCGGTATCCATTTCATAATCCTGTTTCCCAGGTCGCAGAAATGAGGACAAAAAGGTTTTGGAAAAACTGGGTGTTTTGAATCCGGGACGGAAATAACCCAGTAGCTTGCGTTCTTTTTGGGCTTCCGGAATCACGGAAATCAACGCATCGTAAAAACTGACAAAGCCGTCCTGCTTGGTTGCCCAACCAGTCAATACATCGCCGGAAATAAAACGCAGAGCGTTGTCGGTCAGCATCTCTTTTTTAATAAAGGAAGAAAACGAAGCACCGGAGCGTACTTTAAAATACTGTTTTTTCTTAAGCCCTGTACCGGCAAGAGCTACAATCCGTTCAGTCGGGAAGACGCCATTCTTAAAGAATTGGCCCAGCAGGGCCACTGCCTCCGGTTTAACCTGCCAAACCAGTTCACCAGACTTTAAAGGTTTGATGTGATGAATCTGCACGCCCACGTTACCGGCCGGATGCGGTCCGCTAAAACGGTGTACCTGCACGCCTTTAATTTGGCTGAACCAACCTGGACTGGTATTATTTTTTCCATCAACGGAAAGATGTACAGCCCCGTCCGTGAGCTTCGCTAACATTTGAACACCGAATTGAAAAGATTCCTGTTCTTCCTGCAGTAAAAAACTAACATCCGCTGCCAACGGCGCCGTACTGAAACCGGAAATGAAAATATCCCGCGGTGTTTCTTCGGGATTTGCAACTTCGATAAAAGGTCTCTTAATCAAATGTGCCCATAAACCGGAAGCCAGCAGGTGCTTAACCACATCTTCCCGTGTCATGTTTTCCAGGTCAGCCGTCGACCAGTTTCCCACACGTTCCGTTTCATCCTTACGGTCATTTTCCACTACGATTTCCAGCAATTTACGCCGTTCACCACGGTTAATGGCAACCACTTTCCCGCTCACCGGAGCAACAAAAACTATATCGCTGTGAACTTTATCGGTAAACAGCGTTGTTCCGATTTTAACCGTATCGCCTTCTTTTACTGCAAGACGCGGTTTAATACCACGGAATTCATGAGGAAGGAGAGCCACGGTATCGGGCGGATCCACAACCGTTAACTGCTTATCCGCAGCACCCGCCAAAGGAACATTGTATCCCCTTTTAAGCTTGAATTCTGCCATATCTATCCTTAATTATATTAATAGTACAAATACAACTTAATTAAATTATTCACAAACTCATACATTATAAGAGGTTAATTTAATAAATTTTACCTTTTATGCAAAGATTTATCATCAGATTTTATGCATTTTTCTGAACTTGATAATCTCGCTATTTTACAATAAATTTATTTTTTTATTGTAGATTGGTATTTTTAATGGATTAAAGCCGGGTAAGGAAAAGGTATCCAACAGAACATTCGCTTATAAAAGAAAACAGCACAACGAACGCTATGAAACTGACACTGCCCAATCAACTTACATTATTTAGGATTATCCTGACTCCGGTTTTTTATTTTGTCATTATCCAGCCGGATACATCATTTAAACTGGCGGCAGCTGTGCTATTCTTAGTGGCTTCCATAACCGACTGGTACGATGGCTATTTTGCACGCCGTTTTAACCTGACATCGCGCTGGGGACAATTTATGGACCCACTGGCCGACAAATTACTGGTTTCCACAGCGCTCATCGTATTTGCTCAATTAGATTATATTTTTTGGTGGATGGTGATTGTGGTTGTTCTGCGGGATGTACTTATAACCGGTTTACGGATTTTCGCACTGTACATAGGCAAACCGATTATTACCAGCTCCTTTGCCAAATGGAAAACGTTTTTGCAAATGGGTTTTATCTTTGCCCTACTTATTTATATGAACATTCCCGGACTGCCCGAAATTCACCTACAGCAGGTTTCCAATGTCTGGCTGTTATGGACCACCCTTGCCTTTTCACTGGTCGTACTGTTCACAGCCATTAGCGGCATTTACTATTTAATTATGAATTTTGCGCATGTTAGTGAACTTACCCGGCGTATAATTAAAAAAATGAATACCAAAGGGAAACAATGAGCTCCCGACTTCACTATTGGTTTAGCACTGTTTTGGGCGCCGGTTACGTGCCCAAGGCCCCGGGCACAGCCGGAAGCCTGGCGGGTATTCTCTTTTTTTGGTTTCTTCCCCTTTCTGCATTCTCTTTAACCGGAATATTAACCATTCTGTTTTTTGCCGGCGTTTACAGTTCCTATTACGTAGAAAAGCTGGAAGGAAACGACCCGGCCCTGGTAGTTATTGATGAATTTGTGGGGCAGGGTGTGGCTATTTTGTTCATCCCCAAAACTCTGCTTTTATATGCAGCTGCTTTTATTCTGTTCCGCCTCTTCGATATAGTGAAACCATTGGGCATTAACCGGATTCAGAATTTACCGGGCGGCTGGGGCATCATGACAGATGACCTGTTAGCCGGAGTGTACGCCAATATCATTCTTCAAATCTTTATTTATGTAAGGTTTTAATATGCAAACAAATCAGGCAGAAATCATTTCAATCGGCAACGAGGTACTGGCCGGATATACGGTTAACACCAACGCCACCTTTATTTCGCAACAATTATTAGCGATTGGTTTGCCTGTCAATTGGGTAACCACCATCAGCGACGAACATGATGAAATTTTAAAAGCGCTCACGCTTGCTTCTACCCGGGCAAGAGCGGTGCTCATAACAGGAGGATTGGGTCCCACACCCGATGATTTGACCAAACAGGCCATCTGTGATTTTTTTAAGGTCGGCATGCGCTTTGACGAGGATGCATTTGCAAATGTTAAACAATTTTTAAAGGCGCGGAATATTCCTGAAACCGATTTAAACCGGGCTCAGGCCGAAATCCCCGATTGCGACCGCATCATTCCCAACACCGTGGGAACCGCTCCCGGTCTGGCCTTCGAGCGTAATGGCGTTCACTACTTTTTTATGCCCGGTGTGCCCGGCGAGATGAAACGCATGGTAGCAGACCACATCGCCCCGTTTCTGAAAAACGCCTTAAAACTAACCAAAGTCCACACACGCCTCCTGCGTACCACCGGCATACCGGAGTCGCGCCTGTACGAAAAACTGGCGCCCATTCTCGAATCGTATCCGGAAGTACAAATCGCTTTTTTGCCGCGCTACATTGGCGTGGATATGCGCTTTCGACTGATTTCCGATGACCAGGCAGCCATATCCCGCTATGAAAAACTTATTAGCAGGGTTCAAACCGAAGCTCAATCCTATATTTTCACAGAATCCAATGAAGAACTGGAGCAGGTTTTGAATCGGTTGCTCACGGAAGGCGGATATACTCTGACCGTAGCCGAAAGCTTTACCGGAGGTCTGCTCAGTAATTTGCTCACCGATATTCCCGGTAGCTCGGCCTATTTTATGAAGGGTTTAATCACCTACAGCAACCAGAGTAAAATCGATTTACTGTCTGTTTCACCTAAAACCTTAGAAGAAAAGGGCGCGGTTAGCGCTGATACAGCGCTGGAAATGGTGCGTGGCGCACAGACCCATTCCCATTGCGATTGCGCCATTGCCACTACCGGTATAGCCGGACCCGGCGGCGGCAGCGAAGAAAAACCGGTAGGCCTTTGTTATGTGGCGGCTCGTTTTAAAGAAAAGGAAATGGTAAAAGAATTCCATTTTGGTAACGACCGACTGGTCAATAAAAAACGCGGTGCTGTGGCCGGCATGGAAATGTTACGCCGGCTGCTCTTGGAGTAAAGAATGCCTCAGCTCATCCGTTCGTTTGTAGTCATCGAATTACCGGACACGCTGCGCTATCAAATTAAGGGCTATATCCATTCATTGGAGTCCCTGGTAAAAAGTGTGCGCTGGGTAAATACAAACAATCTTCATTTAACCTTAAAATTTATCGGCGAACGCACTCCCGAAATCACAGAGCGGGCGCTTCTGTCTTTAACTCAAGCCACCGCTATTTCCCCGTCCTTTCAAATAACCGTAAACGGTTTTGGCGGGTTTCCCAATCTGCGCCGTCCCAAAGTGTTATGGCTTAGTTCTGTTGCACAACCCGAACCGGCGCTGAATCAGCTCCGGGAAACAATTGAAATAATCCTTTCGGAAATCGGAATCGAAAAAGACTCAAGACCTTTCCGCCCTCATCTCACTTTAGCCCGAATCAAATTTAAAGAAGACCTCTCTCAGCTGCGTGCTTTTGTGGAGACACACCCGTTTCCACCGGTAACATTTAGTGTAAATACGTTTGTACTGATGCGCAGTATATTACAAAAACGGGGGGCGGAATACCGGGTACTGCAAAAATATTCTTTGCGGAATCCGAAATAATATAGTACATTTGTGCATCATTTTTAACAACTACGAAGCAGGAGCAATCCCATGAGCAATCAGGCAGATAAAATTAAAGCGGTAGACATTGCCGTATCCCAAATTGAACGCAATTTTGGTAAAGGTGCCATTATGCGTCTTGGCGACAAAGCCAAAGTAGAAGTGGACGTGATTCCAACAGGTTCCATCTCATTAGATGCTGCTCTCGGCATCGGCGGCATTCCCCGCGGTCGGATTACCGAAATTTACGGGCCGGAATCTTCGGGTAAAACAACCCTGGCTCTGCACGTAATTGCCGAAGCACAAAAAACAGACGGCCTGGCAGCCTTTGTGGATGCAGAGCATGCTTTGGACCCTTCATACGCTAAAAAACTAGGCGTGGATACGGTTAATTTACTGGTGAGTCAACCGGACAATGGTGAACAGGCGCTGGAAATCGTGGAAACCCTGGTGCGCAGTGGCGCCCTGGATATTATTGTTGTCGACTCGGTAGCAGCCCTGGTTCCCAAGGCCGAAATTGAAGGTGAAATGGGTGATTCGCACATGGGTTTGCAGGCTCGGCTCATGTCTCAGGCGTTGCGAAAACTGACCGGCACGGTAAGCAAATCCAACACTTGTGTTATTTTTATTAATCAGGTACGGGAAAAAATAGGCGTCATGTTCGGCAATCCCGAAACCACCACCGGCGGTCGGGCCCTTAAATTTTACACTTCCATTCGTATTGACATCCGACGAATCGCTACCATTAAAGAAGCGGCGGAAATGGTAGGTAACCGTACCCGTGCGAAAGTGGTCAAAAACAAAATGGCCCCGCCCTTCCGTGATGCGGAATTTGACATCATGTACTCCAAAGGGATATCAAAGGAAGGCGATGTTCTGGATAATGCTGTGAACCATAACATCATTCAGAAATCAGGCACCTGGTTTTCTTATGGGGAAACCCGTTTGGGTCAGGGCCGCGAAAACGTCAAACGCTTTTTAAAAGAAAATCCCGATATTTTTGAAGACGTTGCCGCTAAGGTGCGGATTGCGTTGGGGCTGGAAGATGACCCGGAGGCCGCAACAGAAGCAGAAGCATAACGATCCTTTTACAATCCGCTTTCCCGGCCTTAGGCGGGAAGAAGAGTATTGTTCTTACAACAAATTACCCGCACAAAAAACCAGCACAGATCTTTATAAACAAGAAAAGCCCCGTTTACGGGGCTTTTCTTGTACTAAGATAAAACTTCGAATTAAAAATACATATTAAACGCTTTGCTATTGGTTCCGTCGCTAATAGTACCCTTACCAGAGCCATCAAAGGTAATCTGATAGGTTTTACCATCTTTGGTTAACGTGCCATCGCCGCCCAGTTCACCATTAAAATTGTAGTCTGCCTCTACAATCGGATCATCACCGTTATTGTATGCTTCTTCGCTGGCATACACTTCGTAGTGCATGTGGCTGCTACCATCCAGATAGTATTCTGCAGAAACCAGGATGTAATGTTCATTCCAGGTTATCCAGAAGCCGGTCAAAGTGGATACGCCATCCGTTTCGGTAAGTGTAACCGTACCATGTGCACCGTTGGGTTTAGTAGCGCTTATGGTAGTTACGGTACCTGCTTCCGTTTCTTCAACCGTAATCGATGAATTTGAAGAATCAATTTTACCATTTCCGAAGAATATCTTCTCGGCATAGGTGGCTGTATAAACCGAATCTATTCCCTGTAACCACATCGTAGCAGCTTTTTCAATTTTATCAACATAAAAACCATTGGGAAAATCCACTAATGCGGTATAGCTTCCATATCCGTCATCTTCAATCTGATTAAAAGTTCCCGTTACAAGAGTTCCATCTTTACGCCTTTTTTCAAAGGTACCGGTATGATCGGCATTAAAAGTATAGGTGGCATAGGTATTCGTACCATCTGCAAAAAAGAAATCATGACGGATGGTTCCGGTTTCATTAGAATTCCAGTTTACCGTTGTTTTTTGTGATGTTAGTTTTCGCCCTTCATGATATTTTGTTTCCGTAGTGCCAGAAATAGTTTGCGCTACTCCATTCATATACTCGGAAAAATTCATCAACGACTCAATGGATTCGATAAAAAATTGTTCTTTAAAATACTGCACCTGATAAAAATTTTCCAGGGTACCATCACTGTTTCCAAACGGAATACCCATATCCATGACAACTTCCATAGAATCATAGGTCATGTTTTGAAATGAAGGGAACTGATAAATTACATACACATAGCGCGCTTTTCCTGTTAACATATTATAGTACCAGGCCCAGCGCATCTTTTTACCATTGGCTGTACTGTCTTCGCCACGAAACAGAGCGGAATCGCCATTCGTTTTAGCTAGTGCAGGAACCTGAAAATCCATACCTAAGGCCTGTTCTGCCAATTTTTGAGCCTGTTTGCGGACCTTGGATATAGTGGTTGCACCAGCGCCTGTTCCCACATCGCCCACAGCCATAGGGTCTGCATTAATTTCATCCATCTCATTGCTGGTATTAGCAATATCATTAATTTGATAACCATAGGCAGCCTGTTCGGTTACGGATTCATCTAAATTTAGTTCCCCTTCTGTATCGGTTGCATTCTGTTTACAACCAAAAATTAAAAATGCAGATAATAAAAACAGAGTAAAAAGTGAATATACACGCATAATGATTCTCCTTATATAATATTATTTTTCGTTTCTGGGCTTATATATCGACCATTTATCCCCTTTGTTAAATAAAAAGTTGAATTGAGGATACATCTTATCACAAGTTAAAGCTGTGACGACAAACAATTCAGAAATCAGTTTAGCCTTGCTTTTAAAAATATCAACTTCTAAATTGACTCTGATTTATGAACATAGACAAACTCGAGGATACAGAATGGCACATCTTAATTTTAAAAAAGCGCATTTTGCCACCCTTTGCGTACATGGATCCGGTGGTGTGGACGAAGCAACCGGCGCGTTGAGCATTCCCATTTATCAGAGTTCTACCTTTGCTTTTAAAAATGCCAAACACGGGGCGGATATTTTTTCCGGTGAACAGGAAGGTTATGTGTACACACGCATCGGTAATCCTACTCAGGCCGCGCTGGAAAAAGAAATGGCCTTTTTAGAAGGCGGTGAAGCAGCACTGGCCTTTGGTTCCGGCATGGCTGCCATCAGCAGCGTTATTTTATCATTGTGTCAATCGGGGGATAATTTCGTCTCTTCCGATACCTTGTATGGCGGAACGCACAGTCTGTTTGTGGACACCTTACCGAGGTTGGCTATTGAAGGTCGCGAAGTCAACACAACCAATTTAGAAACAATCGAAGCGGCCATTGACGACAAAACCCGTCTTCTTTACATCGAATCACCGGCGAATCCCACTTTAATCGTGAGTGATATACGCGCTTGTGCCAAAATTGCTCAAAAGCACCATATTCCGCTTGTGGTGGACAATACGTTTTCCACTCCCTTTTTCCAACGGCCTCTGGAACTAGGTGCAGACATCGTAATTCATTCTGCAACCAAATATATTGGCGGACATGGCGATACCGTGGCCGGCGTGGTAATTGGTAAACAGGAATATATAAACAACCTGCGCGGTAATTTTTTACGGGATCTGGGCGGTATTATCAGTCCGCTCAACGCCTGGCTGTTGGTTCGCGGACTTAAAACCCTGGCCGTACGTATGGAACGTCACCAGCAAAATGCCATTAAAGTAGCCAAATTTCTGCAATTTCACCCTAAGGTAGAACAAGTTTGGTATCCCGGTTTGGCCACCCACCCCCAACATGAAATTGCCAAACAGCAAATGAGCGGCTTCGGTGGTATGGTCAGTTTCGAAATTAAAGGCGGACGTAAAGCTGGTGAAAAGCTGATGAATTCGGTTAAAATTTTCACCCTTGCGGTCAGTCTCGGCGATGTGGATTCGCTCATTGAACACCCCGCTTCTATGACCCACTCCACCTATTCCGAAGAAGCATTAAAAGAAGTGGGTATTTCACAGGGTCTGGTACGCCTTTCGGTGGGCTTAGAAGACGTACATGATTTGATTGACGATTTAAGCCAGGCTTTACGAAAAATCAACATCTAACTTTTTAACGGGATATTACACATGCGCGCATTGGTTACCGGCGGCGCCGGATTTATCGGCTCTCATCTTTGTGACTATTTACTGGCACAAGGCGATGAAGTGATTGCTTTAGATAATTTTTTTACAGGCAGTAAACAAAATATTAAACATCTGCTGGATCACCCGGATTTTGAATTAGTCCGCCATGATATCATCCAGCCGATTCTGCTCGAAGTGGACCAGATTTACCATTTTGCCTGTCCGGCTTCGCCCGTCCATTACCAGTATAATCCGGTTAAAACCACTAAAACCAGCGTCATGGGCACCATCAACATGCTGGGTATGGCCAAACGGGTACGCGCCCGTTTAATGCTGGCCAGCACGTCCGAAGTGTACGGCGACCCCGAAGTACATCCCCAGCCCGAATCGTACTGGGGCAAGGTCAATCCCATTGGCATCCGCAGTTGTTACGACGAAGGTAAACGGGTGGCCGAAACGCTGATGATGGATTACCACCGTCAAAATAATGTGGATGTTAAAATCATCCGCATTTTTAATACCTACGGACCGCGCATGGCCATAAACGACGGCCGGGTGGTGACTAATTTTATTGTGCAGGCCTTACGCAACGAAGATATCACTATTTTTGGCGAAGGCCGGCAAACCCGCTCCTTCCAGTATGTGGACGACCTGATTTTAGGTGTGAGCAGGATGATGCAAAAAGAAGATTTTATCGGGCCGGTTAATTTAGGCAATCCGGTTGAGTTTACCATTTTGGAACTGGCCCAGACGGTGATTCGTCTGACCGGCTCCCGGTCTAAACTTATCTACCTGCCCCTTCCGGAGGACGATCCTACCCAGCGCAAACCGGATATTTCGCTGGCGCGAAACAAGTTAAATTGGGAACCCGCTATCCGGCTTGAAGACGGTCTTAAAAAAACCATCGCTTATTTTGAAGAGACGCTGTCCCGTGGCAAGTAATTCCATGACCTATTCCGCACTGTAACAAGCTGTAAATATAATTGAAAACCCGCACTGTTTTTCTTAAATTCCTTTTCTGTCATAACGAGGAGGAATTTATGTCTGGTCATTCCAAATGGCATTCCATTAAACACAAAAAAGCCAAGGTTGACGCTGCCAGAGGCAGAATTTTTACCAAACTAATTAAAGAACTTACCGTGGCAGCCCGAATGGGCGGCGGTGATCCGGATGCAAATCCACGGTTACGTGTAGCTTTGGCTGCGGCCAAAGGCGCAAATATGCCCGGAAAAAACATTGAAAACGCTATAAAAAAAGGTACCGGTGAACTGCCCGGCGTGGTGTATGAAGATGTAACCTACGAAGGTTACGGCCCCGGAGGCGTTGCTGTTTTTATTGAAGCGGTTACAGATAATAAAAATCGTACGGTAGCTGAAATTCGTCATTTATTTGGTAAATACGGTGGCAATATGGGTGAAAACGGAAGTGTGGCCTGGATGTTTGAGCGCAAGGGTCTGATTACCGTACCCAAAGAACAATATACCGAAGACGAGCTGATGGAAATCGCTTTGGAAGCAGGGGCTGAAGATATGACCCCACAGGATGACGTATACGAAATTCTCACAGCCTATGAAGATTTTCAGGCTGTACGCAATACATTAGAGGAACAAAATATCGCAATGGAAAGCGCAGAGTTGACCATGATTCCTCAAAATACTATCAAATTAGAAGGAAAGCCCGCGGAACAATTGATGAAATTCATGAGCATTTTGGATGAACATGACGATGTTCAAAATGTTCATGCCAATTTTGATATCGATGACGACGAAATGGAACGGATTCTATCCGAATAATGGAAGACCGTCTCATTTTGGGTATTGACCCCGGTTTAAACATTACAGGATACGGCATCATCCGAATAGCTGAGGACCACCATCCTCAGCTATTTACGTATGGTCATATCCGTACAAATCCTAAAAAGAGCCTGGCGGAACGTTTGCAAACAATTTTCAGCGGGCTGGAAACCGTGTTTACCGAGTATCATCCGCAACAGGTAGCGATTGAAAGTATTTTTTATGCGGACAATGTTAAAACCGCTATTGTAATGGGACACGCCCGGGGCGCCGCCATGGTGGCTGCCATGCAAAGCGGTGCGGAAGTAGCTGAATATTCCCCGCGGGAAATTAAACAATCCGTAGTGGGAAACGGCGGCGCAGTTAAATCGCAAGTACAATTTATGGTGCGCAGCATTTTAAAACTGCGCGAAAACATTAAACCTGAAGATGCGGCCGATGCTTTAGCTGCAGCGCTCTGCCACTGGCATCGAACCGGAAACAGACGGTAACATGTACGATTATATTCGCGGAAAATTAGTAAGTAAACGAGCGACCGAAGCCGTGCTCGATGTAAACGGTGTGGGCTACAAACTTAAAATCAGTTTATCCACATCCGAAGCCTTACCTGCCGAAGGAAGCGAGGCAGAGCTAAAAACCTATTTACATGTCCGTGAAGATATCCTGCAGCTTTTTGGGTTTGCCGGTGAAGATGAACGTACTATTTTTAATGCGCTTATTTCCATTTCGGGCGTGGGGCCCAAACTGGCTCAGACCATTCTTTCCGGCCTGTCGCCCAAAAAATTAGTGGGCGCCATCCGTTCCGCGGACGAGCAAGCCTTAAACCGCATTTCGGGTGTGGGCAAAAAAACCGCCCAACGGCTGATTGTGGAACTCAAGGACAAACTGGCCGCTTTACCAGGCACGGAACCGGAAAGCGAAATTCCAACCGTCCGCCTGAGCGAATTGGAAAATGAAGCGTTAATGGCCCTGCTTTCACTCGGATACAGCCGGCAACGGGCCGAAGTAGCCATTACCAAAGTCCAAAAGCAGGAAAAGGCGCTAACCGCCGAAGATTTGATTAAACGTAGTTTACAGGTTATCTAAGCATGAGCGATATTATTCGTCCGGCACGTCTGGAAGAAGATTTGGACATTGAACTAAGCCTGCGTCCGCAAAAGCTTTCTGAGTTTATCGGCCAGGACAAGGTCAAAGATAATCTGGCTATTTTTATTGAAGCGGCTTTACAGCGGGAAGAAGCGCTGGATCATGTGTTATTATATGGCCCTCCGGGGCTTGGCAAAACAACCCTGGCCATGATTTTAAGTAAAGAGCTGAACGTGGACATCAAAACCACATCCGGCCCTGTTCTGGAACGTGCCGGAGACCTGGCCGGACTATTAACCAATCTTCAGGAAAAAGATGTACTGTTCATTGACGAAATTCACCGCGTAAACAGTGTGGTGGAAGAATATTTGTATTCAGCCATGGAAGATTTTAATATTTCTATTTTAATCGACAAGGGGCCCAGCGCCCGCTCTGTTCAGCTGAATCTGGCGCCGTTTACTTTGGTAGGCGCTACCACCCGTGCCGGTTTGCTTACGTCTCCCATGCGTGCCCGTTTTGGAGTCGTGATGCGTATGGACTATTACGAACCGGAAGATTTATTTTTAATCATCAAACGATCGGCTAAAATTTTAAACGTGGGTATTACGGACGAAGGCGCTATGGAACTGGCTAAACGTTCCCGCGGCACTCCGCGCATTGCCAACCGGTTGCTGCGGCGCACCAGGGATTTTGCTCAGGTAAAAGGAAATAATATTATTGATAATGAAATTGCCCGGTTAGCACTGGAACGTTTGGAAGTGGACGCCAGAGGTCTGGACGAAATGGATAAACGTATTTTATTGACTATCATCGAAAAATACAATGGAGGCCCCGTAGGGCTTAACACCATTGCCGTAGCCGTCAGTGAAGAAAGCGACACCATCGAAGAAGTATACGAACCCTATTTAATTCAGCAGGGATTCATTAAACGTACTTCCAGGGGACGCATGGCAACCACACTGGCCTATGAACATTTCAATATAAAAAACAAACACAATCCGACACAATCCAGCTTGTTTTAACAAAGCATGGAAGTAAGGAGTAAGGCATGAAGCTATCTGAATTTAAATACGATGTACCGGAAGAACTCATTGCTCAGTATCCCCTCGATAAACGGGATGAATCGCGGCTAATGGTTCTAAACCGAAAAAGCGGTGCACGTGAACATGTTATTTTTAAAGACTTGATTAACTACCTGCAGGAAGGCGACGCACTTGTGATGAACGAAACCAAGGTGCTGCCAGCCCGTTTGTTTGGTGTTAAAGATAAAACAGACGCCAAGGTAGAAATGCTGCTTTTGCGGCAATTGGAAACCACCATGTGGGAAGTACTGGTTAAACCGGCTCGTAAAGTTCGTGTAGGGAACCGCATCCAGATTACCGATTCCTTTGGCTGCGACGTTATCGACAACACCACTTCCGGTGGACGCGTGGTTAAATTTGATTCCAACGGCAACGACTTTTTCCGCCTGCTGGATGAAGTGGGTAGTTCTCCCCTTCCCCCATACATCAAGCGCGAAGCCGATGGTGTGGACAAAGAAAAATATCAAACCGTGTATGCCAAAAAAGTGGGCGCTGTAGCTGCTCCGACAGCAGGGCTTCATTTTACGCCCGAACTTTTGGATGCCATCCGAACCAAAGGGGTTAAAACCATTCCGCTGGTACTCCATGTGGGACTGGGTACGTTTCGCCCCATTAAAGTGGAAGATCTCACCCGGCATCAAATGGATTCGGAATATTATGAAATTTCCGAAGAATCCGCTAATCAGATCAATGAAGTTAAAAAAGCGGGCGGCCGGATTATTGCCGTGGGCACCACTTCCGTTCGGGTTCTGGAATCCGTGGCTAATGCAGACAATGAAGTGAAAGCCACTTCCGGCTGGACCGATAAATTTATTTATCCGCCGTACAACTTTAAAGTAGTGGATGCATTGATTACCAATTTTCACCTGTCCGGCTCTACCCTGTTTTTGCTGACCTGCGCTCTGGCAGATAAAGACACCATGCTTTCAGCCTATAAGGAAGCGGTTGACAAAAAGTATCGCTTTTACAGCTACGGCGATGCCATGTTAATCCTGTAACAGGATATGGTAGAATTTTTAAACAGCCTTTTTGCGCAAATTGATCCCCTGACCGCCTATCTGGTTTTGGGGATCAGTGCATTTGTGGAGAATACATTCCCGCCCATTCCCGGTGATACGGTTACGGTTTTGGGCGCGTACCTGACTTCTACGGGTCAATTGAATTTTTGGGGCGTTTATGCATCTACCACCATTGGTAGCGTTGTCGGCTTTTTTACCATGTATATGATTGGCAAAATTTTTGGTCGTCGTTTTCTTAAATCCAAATTTCGTAAACGTTTTTTTGACGAAGCAGGTATCGAAAAGGTCGAACAATGGTTCGCAAAATACGGTTTATGGGTTATTGTGGGTAACCGGTTTTTAAGCGGAACCCGTAGCGTTATTTCGATCTTTGCAGGTATTTTTCATTTAAACTGGCAGTCCGTTTTACTGCTCTCTTCTGTCAGCGCCATTGTCTGGAATGGCATCCTTATCTACGCCGGTTACCAGTTGGGCGTCAACTGGCACGTTATTTCCGGTATGATTGGCCAATACAACAAAGTGGTGCTTGGACTAACTATATTGATTATCGGCTTTGTGATTTACAAAA
>JANTHG010000036.1 GCA_024762535.1 Calditrichaceae bacterium | reverse complement strand
GCCCTTTCTCGGAAAATCGCGATGTTAGTCCATCGTCGGGTAAACATGTATGCTCAGGTAATCGGTCCGGCACCTGCGGTACTATCACGCGTCAATAATCTGTATCGCTGGCAGGTCGCATTAAAGCTTAATCCTAAAACCGATCCCAGTGGTAAGCACACCAAGTCGATCTTACGGCAAATTCTGGAACCGCATTTTTCGCACAGGAATCCGGATTTACGTGTGACCGTAGATGTAGATCCCTTATTGTTAAACTGACAAAAGATTTGCAATCAATTGGCTAAATCAGTAAAATTTAAGTTAAAATAATAAGTTAGCAGCACCAAAATATAAATTTTACCAGCCCTTTTAGTGAACAGAATCGCAAATGAGCAAACAATTTGATAGTAAAAAAGAAGCGGCCCTGACGCTAAAAAAGTTTTATTCGGCTCTGGGTAATAATACAGGAAATACAGGGACTCCTGAAACAATAGATTATAAAAGTAAATATAATCTTTTGTTAAAACGATTTCGTGAACTCGAAAAAGTTTTTGATTTTCATCGTGGCCTTATTCAGAACATCAGTAGTGGTTTAGTAACCATCAACATGCAAGCAGAAATTACGTTTATGAACCGAGCAGCATTACGCACATTTGGGTATGAATATTTGGGCACTCAGGGTATGCCTGTTTCCTCCCTTTTTGCTGATCGTAATGAAGCAGCTTCCATTGTTGATACCGTTTTGAAGCAACAAAAAATGGTAGAAAGTAAAGAGGTCCACTTTATTACCAAATCTGGTGAAGTTTTTCCTGTAGGATTCACAACATCCTTGTTGAAGGAGCCCGAAGGAAATCAGGTAGCAGGTGTACTTTTTGTTTTTAAAGATATTTCGGATACTACAAATTTACGACATCAGATTGAACGAATGGATCGGCTTGCCACCTTAGGTGAGCTATCTGCCGGTATTGCGCATGAAATTCGTAATCCACTTGCTGGCATCAAATCTTCGGCACAGGTGTTGGAAGAAAGTTTTAGTCCTGGTGACTTCCGGGCGCAGCTTGCTTCCAGAATTGTTAAAGAAATCGATCGCAGTAATGAATTATTGAAGAGGTTTTTTAATTTTGCGCGTCCCAGTAAACCTCTGCAGGATTGGCATAATGTGGAAATGATTTTGGATGGTGTTTACCTTCTGATGGCTCCGCGTTTTAAAAAGAAAAATATTTCTTTCAAAAAGGATTTTGCCGAGAGTTTACCTCAGGTATATGTAGATGAAAGTCAAATTGAGCAGGTGATATTAAATCTATTCTTAAATGCAGTAGATGCCATGCCTGATGGCGGATCGATATCTGTTAAAACCGCACTTCAAAACATTCATGATGCTTCGACAGATACATTAAAGGAACAGAAAATTGTAGTAACGATTGCTGATACAGGTCGCGGAATACCGCCCGAAAAAAAAGAAAAAATTTTCAACCCCTTTTATACCAGTAAAAATGATGGTGTTGGCTTAGGACTCTCAATTTCCTCGCGGCTCCTCGAAGAAAATGGTGGAAGTATTACAGTAGAATCCGAGTTGGGGAAAGGTGCAATTTTTAGTATATTTTTACCGGTAACAAAAGAGATTTTATGATAAAGGAAAAACTATGGCTAAACGTTTACTCATCGTAGATGATGAAGAAACCATTACCTTTAGTTTATATCAAAGTTTTATTCATTCCCCCAAAGACTACGAGGTAGTTACGGCAGCCAGTGGAGAAGAGGCGCTGGAACGCTCGCGGGAAAATCCGTTTGATTTAGTAATTACTGATATTATGATGCCTGGTATGGATGGTTTCGATTTAATGGCAGCCTTAAAAAAAGAGGCTCCCCAAACGGATGTAATCATAATGACTGCTTATGGTTCTAATATGCATAAAGATCGTGCATTAAGCGAAGGTGCACGAACATATATTGAGAAACCGTTTGAAATGCATGAATTTAAAAAAATGGTTATTGATATTTTAGGATAATATGGCTCTAGTAGGAAATTTAAAAGACTTAAAGCTGCCCAGTTTAATTCAGCTTAATTGTATGGAAAGAAACACAGCCAAATTAACAATCGAGCATGGCGGGAAATTTGGTTTTGTCTATTTTGATGACGGGCAGGTAGTTCATGCCGAGTTTGAACCGGAAATAGGCGAAGCGGCTATTTATAAACTACTTACACTTTATTCCGGTAATTTTAAAGTTGAAAGTGGTATCCGTGCACCGGCTCAAACAATCCGCAAACATTGGAACAATCTATTGTTAGATGCTCTGCATCAGCTTGATGACAGTGATGATAATCAAGAACATAAATTCGACCATTTGTTTGAACGGCTATTTACTGTGCGCGGAGTTCAAAATATAACAATCTTTAACACTGCGGGAGAGCGGATTGCCAGCAGTCGGCAGGATGTTTCACCCGATTTAAAGTTGTTTGCTTTTATCCGTCTGCAAAATGGGAAAATCGGTGATGCATTAGGTGATTCAATTCCTGAGTTTACAAGTATCGCGGTGGCATCCAAAAAATACATATTTACTCAATACAATCAGCTGGATGTGGCCATAGAGATGGATCATAAAATAAAATTAGATGTCGTGTTACCCCTGTTAAAACAGGCTTTGATGTAAACGTTGATAAAGAAAATTTAAAAAAAGACGAATATAGAATTCAGGATTATGGTTAAAGCATTACTTAATGAAATTAATAGCATGGAAGGTGTAGAGGGCGTTTTTATTGCCACGAACCGTTCCGAGATAACCAATAAAACTGGTACCGGATATAAAGATGCTCAATTAAAACAATTGGCAACCCATATTCTGCGAATCAGCGCCGGTTTTCATCTTAAAGGTAAAAAGGTGACAGAATTGGAATTTTACTGGCAAAACCGATATGTTATTTGTAAAATTTCTGATTATTTTGCATTAGTGACCTTTTGCCGAACTTCTCGGATATTATCGTTATTGCGTATTACTTTGAACGTAACCATGTCCAAACTATCGGAGGATAAAAAGTTTAAAAAATGGCTTAAATCTCATATTGCAGATACGGAGTTTATTTTACATAAACCATCCATTGACACGGAAGAAGAGAAATTGTTATTTCACCTTACATAACAAAGAAAGAATGAAATGAGTCCAAAAGAGCAGCCAGTATTTGGCAAATTTTCTGTGTTTAGTCTTTCGCGAGATAATTCGCCATCGGATGTTACTTTGCGTTCTGCTGAATGGGCAGTCATAACACAATTGGATGGACACAAGACAATCGAAGAAATTGCCGACTCTTTGGCGTTTTCCCTCGATGAAGCGATCCTTCTTTTTAGCGGTTTATATTCAAAAGGATTGGTGGATTTTGTTTCTGCCGATAAAGTTAAACAATCTTTGGTGCCCATTGATTTCTTTAAAAAGGTAGAGAATGAATTAGTTCGGATCATTGGTCCTGTGGCCAATTTTGTGATTGATGACGTGCTTTGGGCAATGGATGAAAAAAAAGAAACCTTCCAAACAGATAAGATAGCTGAACTTATTGAAGCAATTACCGAAGAAATTCCGGATGATACAAAGAAATTAGCCTTTCAAAAACAAATGCTGGATTTAATAAAGGAAGTTGATCATACATGAAGAAACTTAGCTTGCGTTGGAAAATTAGTGGACTTCTATTGATTAGTAATGTGGTTATTGGCGTTTTTTTGATAATTTTCATGAGTGGGCAGGTACGCCAAAATTTAGGTTCCGAAATTATTGCAAAGGGTAAAATTATTGCCCAGGATTTAGCCCAGTTCTCTGTTGAGGCTATCAGCGAAGAAGATAAAATTGCTTTAAAACAGTTATTGTCCAATAGCATTAGCTATGAAAGTGTGGAATATGTTTTAATCCAAAAAGCAGATTTATCGGTTCTGGCAGATACCTATAACGGCCAAGTACCCGAAAAATTGCTTACCCAACAGCCACCCAATGTGGAAAATATAACAGAACCAAAAATTTTATCATTACCCGATGATGTGGAAGTGATTGATATTTGGACACCGGTTGAAGAGGGTTACCTGGGGTTTGTTCGGGTCGGTATTCGCCAGGACTATGTTCAAAATAAAATTAAAAGTACAGCCATTAAAGTTGTGGGTACCATAATTATTGCAATTTTGCTTATTTGGCTAATAATCGTATATTTGATATCACAGAAAGTGATTAAACCACTTATGTATTTGACCAATCGTGCCGATGAGATAAGTCGGGGTGAATTGGATCAACCCATTCACATAAGTACCGGAGACGAAATAGAGGAATTGGGAAATGCGTTAGAACGTTTACGTGAAAGCGTTAAAATTGCTCTGGATCGTTTAAAAAAACATCGAACAATGCGAATGTAACCTTTAAGAGAGGATAGAAATATGGTACAAACCAGAAAGCTAAAAGATGGCAGTCGGCAGGTTATCTTAAATGGTAAACAATATGAAGCAATCACCAAAATTCTGTCCGAGCTTGCCACTAAAACCAAAGCATCGGCTATCTTGTTTGCCGATATGAGCGGCCAACTGATTAGCCAACGTGGTAAAACGGAAGATATGAATACAACGGTACTTTCCGCCTTAGCAGCCAGTGATTTCGCGGCAACCGCAGAAATGGCAAAACTCGTTGGCGAAGAGGCGAAATTTAAACTTCTTTTTCATGAAGGTGATAAACGGAATGTGTACCTTTCGAATGTAGGGGATGATTTCTTTTTGGTTGTTGTGTTTGATGTAAGTGTAACACTTGGCTTAATCCGGATTTACACAAAGAAGGCCATTGAAGATTTGGCCAACGCACTTTTGGTAAATAATGAAGAAGAAGATAATAATATGATTGATGAAGATTTCAGCACACTGCTTGGTAATGCGTTGGATGATTCATTTAAATAAAAATATAAAAAATTAACGGTCGAGGAACAGGATGTTTATAAATTGGGCATTACAGGAAATTAATCTAAAAATTGTATATTATGGCCCGGGGATGAGCGGTAAAACTACTAACCTGGAATATATTCATTCAAAATTAGATCCTTCTTTAAAGGGTGATCTGGTTTCACTCAAAACAAAAGAAGATCGAACCATTTTTTTTGATTTTATGCAAATTGAAGTGGGCCGTATTAAAGGGAAAAAACCAAAGTTCAACTTGTACACCGTACCCGGTCAGGTTTACTATGCTTCGAGTCGTAAAGTTATTTTAAATGGAGTGGACGGGATTGTTTT
Organism: Calditrichaceae bacterium; assembly: GCA_024762535.1. GTDB lineage: Bacteria > Calditrichota > Calditrichia > Calditrichales > Calditrichaceae > JANTHG01. The sequence goes on along the minus strand of JANTHG010000036.1, from coordinate 15,017 downwards.
TGTTGCTGACTCTCAACCGCATCGGATGGAAGCGAATATAGAAACATTGCTGGATCTGGAGCAAAATCTTAAGCAAGATGGACAGGACCTGGAAAAGTTCCCCTGGGTAATTCAATATAATAAACGCGATTTACCGGGTGCCGAGTCCATTGACGAATTACAAAAGCGTCTTAACTTTTTTGGTGTTCCCTATTTTGAAGGTGTCGCTGTACGCGGGGATGGCGTGTTCAATACCTTAAAATCCGTTATTAATCTCGTTGTACAAAATGTTCAAAGTCAGCTTTAAAATAGTTCTTTTTCTATCAAAACCTTCTTCCTAAAATAACGAAGAAGGTTTTTTTTTACCCCTTTGTTATTTTCCCTTTTTTTGCTTATCATTGATACTAAATTTTTGTTTATATATTATAGGAAAACGGATTTTTGTCTAACCATCGTCTAAAACGGGAAATTTTTGCCTGGACTTTATATGATTTTGCCAACACTTCATATTCAGTTATCGTGGTTACAGTTGTTTATGCTGTTTTTTTTAAAAAATATATTGTTGGAGATTATTCGATTGATTTGTTTGGCCTGCAGCGTAATCCAGGTGATTTATTGTGGGGGCTGAGTGGTGCTGCTTCCATGTTGCTTGTAGGTATCACTTCTCCGGTTATTGGGGCCATAGCTGATTTTAGCAGTAGGAAAAAATATTTCCTATTTTTTTATTCTCTGGTTTGTATTCTTGCTACTATGCTTTTATTTAAATTGCAGGCCGGTATGGTATGGCAGGGAATGCTTTTGTTTATTGTGGGCAATATCGGCTTTGAAGGTGCTATCGTTTTTTATAATGGTTTCCTCCCCCAAATAACCACAAGAGATAATATTGGTAAAATATCTGGATATGGATTTGCCTTAGGTTATGTTGGTTCTTTGGTGGCTTTGCTGATTGCCATGCCCTATGCGCAAATGGCAAACAAAACGGGTGATTTATCACTTATGCAACCAACTTTTTTATGGGCGGGTTTATTCTTCTTTATTTTTTCACTTCCTTTTTATCTCTTAGTGCATGAACAAAGAAACCCAGTCCTTACCAATGATACGGGTACCGTATTAAATGGCTACCGTCGGACTAAAGAAACATTGCGCCGAATTAAAGAATTTCCTGAAATCACTAAATTTCTAATGTCCTATTTTATATATATAGACGGTGTAAACACAGTAATTTATTTTAGCGGTATTTATGCCAGTGATTCATTGGGCTTTTCTATGCAAGAAGTTATTCTCTTTTTTGCCATTGTTCAGGCATCAGCTATTTCAGGATCATATCTGTTTGGCTTTCTTACGGACAAACTAGGGCCTAAAAAAACAATAAATTTAACCTTGTATTTATGGATGATTGTTGTTGTAGGCGGATTTCTCTCTTTTACAGCAGCCACTTTTTATATTGTGGGCTTAATTGCCGGGGTTGCTATGGGTTCTTCCCAGGCAGCAAGCCGGGCTCTCATGGGACGATTGATTCCCGAAAATATGGAAGCCGAATTTTATGGTTTTTATGCGTTAACAGGAAAGTTTTCTGCGATTATGGGACCGTTATTATTTGGATTAACCTCCCTGGTAACAGGTAGCCAGAGGATCGCTGTACTATCGGTACTTATATTTTTTATTACAGGATATGTCCTACTACAACGGGTAGATGAACAAGTAACTTATAAAAAAGTTACCATCTAATAAAAGAATGGCGCAAATTCAAAACAACCGAAATCGGGATTTTTCGGATATCTGGAGCTACCGGCCACAGGCACGCTTTGGAATTTTTAGAAAAGTATTGTTTTCATTTCTTTTTGTTACTTTGGTTCCTCTAATTATTCTGGGATTGTATTCTCTTAATATCATTGGAAGCGTGGGTGAAGAAATGGCGGAACGTACCACCAGCTCTATAAACCACAAAATCAGAGATGCCCTGGAATTACAAGCTGTTTTAACAGCCAAATCTTTAACTATTTTTCTTCAGGAATGTGAAAAAGATTTAATAAATCTGAGCCATCTGGATCCAAACCCAGAATCTTATCTAATATACTCACATCAGAACCGGGCACATATATGGACCCGAACCGGAACGAATGAACAACCAAACGAAGTAGTGATGGATATACCGTTGTATAAAGAAATTGCCTTTATGAATACGGATGGCAGGGAAATGCTTAAAATAAAAAATGACCGATTGCTTTCTAAATCAGAATTGAAAAATGTTCGTGATCCTCATAATACCACCTATCTCGCTGAATCGTATTTTCGTGAAGCACTTAAATTAAAACAGGGTTCTATCTATGTTTCTCATTTAAACGGATTTCATGTTTCCAAACCGGAGCAGCTTGGTACAGCTACACGGGTAGAGGATGCGGTTGAAGGGAAAAAGTATGACGGTGTTATCCGATTCGCTATGCCTGTATTTCGGAACGGGAAAAAGACCGGAGTGGTGATGTTGGCGCTGGATCACCGCCATTTGATGGAATTTACCCAGCATATTTTACCCAATCAAAAGGAAACGACGGTCTTTCCCAGCTATATGTCCGGCAACTACGCGTTCATGTTTGATGACGAGGGCTGGATCATTACGCATCCCAAATACTGGGACATCCGCGGTTTTGATCATACGGGACATTTAGTCCCGGCTTATACGCGTTATAGTAGCGAGAAAGACATTGAGCAAGGCCTGATTCCATTTAATTTAGATAGTGCCGCTTTCATACATGATAATTATCCCTATGTATCCAAACAGGTACGAAAGCACCATTCCGGTTCTGTTATTACAACCAATGTGGCGGGTGTAACTAAAATTATGGCCTATGCGCCGGTTTTCTACAATAAAGGAGTTTATAAAAAAACCGGTGTATTTGGAGGCATTACCATCGGCGCAGAAATGAAAAATTTTCAGATGCCGGCTTTTTTTATCGGTAACAGTATGCGGAATGCCGTAACCCTTGTACGCAATAATCTGCTTCTGATTTTAATTATTACTTTATTGATCAGTCTAGCTCTTTCCTGGATCATTTCACGAAGTATTACCAAGCCTGTGCTTACCATAACACGTAGTGCCCGTGATTTAGCCATGGGGCAATTAGATAAAACCATTCAGATTTCGCGCAATGATGAAATTGGTGTACTGGCGATGGTATTCAATTTTATGGCCTATGAATTGAGAAAAAGCCGGAATGAGTTATTACGTTCTTATAACCAGCTAAAAAAATCCAAATCCGAAATTGAATCGTATGCAAAAGGATTGGAATATCAATTGAAAATTTTAAATAGTATTCAGCGTATTAGCAATTTGTTGGGTTCTGCGCTGGATATGAATGCTGTTATCCGCTTGATTTTACAGAATTGTGTGGAAGGAGTGGGTTTTGACAGAGCCATTTTATATTTACTGGATGCAGATGAGCGCTATTTGGAATGTAAGGAAACATTCGGTTTTAGTGCGGATGGAGACGCCCTTGCCCGCAAATCAAAATACCATTTGCAACATTTTGATTGCATCGAAACGAGAGTGGCTAAACAGGGTAAAATTGTTTTTATTGAAGATTTTAAAACCTATTCACAAGCAACGAAGTTAGATAAAAAAATTCGAAAATATGGCAAAAGCGAATCCTTTGTATTTATTCCTCTTAAAGTGAAAGAAAAAATTATTGGCATCCTGGGTGCCGATAAACTGCGAACCCAAGAAAGGATTACACAAACAGATATTAATTCTCTGCAAATTTTGGCAAATCAGGCTGCCCGCGTTATTGAAACAACCCGTTTATACCAGGAAATTATTGGTCAGCATAAATTTGTGGAAGATGTATTGCGCTATATGAATAATGGCGTGCTAACAGTAAATTCGGATGGCCGGGTTACCAGTGTAAATCGTGCAGCATTGTCTATTTTAAACAGAACGAAGAAGGATCTTGAAAATAATATTGTGTGGGATATGTTTCCGGATCAATTACATCTCATGCAAAAAATTAAAGAGGAATTGGATAGGCGTGGATTGTTTCACGCGTATAATGTGCTATATAAAAAAGGGGAAAAGGAACGGTACCTGAATATCAATGCTTCCAGAATTGGCGATCAGCAGGCCAGTATAATCATTATGGAAGATGTATCGGAACGCAAGAAACTGGATGATCACATAAAACGGGTGGAACGGCTAGCCTCGCTTGGACGTTTTGCGGCTGGCCTGGCTCATGAATTGCGCAACCCGCTAACAGGAGTTAGTTTACTCCTCGATGATTTGCATGACAAACTGAGCATGCAGCCGGAAATTGCCAACATGCTGGCAATGGCTTTAAATGAAATAGAACGTTTGGAACATTTAACCAATGATATTTTGGATTATGCCAATCCTGATAAAGGACTATATAAACAAACCGATCTGAATGCGCTTATTAATTCCATCTTACCCTTTGTGGACAAGGAGTGCAGGCAGGTCGGAATAGACATCGTAACAAAGTTAGATAGTGCTTTGCCATCGATTCCGGTCAATCCTGATAAAATGCGACAGGCCTTGTTGAATATTTTAATTAATGCCATTCAGGTTATGCCGGATGGCGGGGTTTTAAAACTAACCAGCAAATATGAAAAAAATACTTTGAGTGATAAGATTCAAATTCGGATTTCCGATAGCGGCCCCGGCATTGCCCCGGAAGATCAGGATAAAATATTTGATCCCTTTTTTACTAAAGGGAAAGAGGGTACCGGACTGGGGCTTTCGACCACTCAAAGCATTATTGAAGAACATAAGGGGAAAATAGACCTGCAAAGTGATTCACAAGGGTCAACGTTTATTATTTCACTTCCGGTTACCAATTTAGAGAATGCTCCTGTTCGCGGAAAGGATGAAAATGAATTATAAAAATATTCTTATTGTGGATGATGAAGAATTTATCCGCCTTAATCTTAAACGGGTGTACAGTGAAGAACCGTATCGTGTGTTTCTGGAAAGTAATGGTGCATCCGCCTTAAAAACCGCGGAAGATGAAGACATCGATTTAGCGCTTTTAGACCTCAATTTACCGGATATGAGCGGTTTGGAAATTCTAAAAGAATTAAAAAAAAGCAATCCCGGTATTCTCGTAATAATGATTACAGGTTATGCTTCGGTGGAATCGGCTGTGGAAGCCTTAAAACTGGGCGCTTATGATTATATTAAAAAGCCATTTAAAGCGGATGCCATTCGTCTTATAACCCGCCTGGCCTTAGAAACCCAATATCTTAAAGAACAGGTAAAAACCCTGCGCGAATTGCAGCCGGTATCAGGAATGGAGGCGATTATCGGTGAAAGTGAAATGATTGTTCATGTTAAGCATCAGATTCAGGAATTCGCCAAATACGATTCGGAAACGGTACTCATTACCGGAGAAAGCGGTACAGGAAAGGAACTTGTGGCGCGGGCATTGCATCGCTTAAGCCCCAGGGGAGAGCGGGATTTCATCGAAATCAATTGTGCGTCCATACCCGAAACCCTACTGGAAAGTGAATTGTTTGGGTACGAGAAGGGAGCCTTTACAGATGCCAAATCCAATAAAATAGGTCTGCTTCAACAGGCGGATGGTGGTACACTCTTCCTGGATGAAATCGGTGAAATGAGCATGGGGCTGCAAGCAAAGTTGCTACGGGTTATTGAAAATAAGAAAATTCGACGGCTTGGCGCCACCAAAGACCGGGAAATTGATGTGCGCATTATTGCAGCGACCAATAAAAATTTTAAAGAAGCTATAGCTGCCAAAGAGTTCCGGGAAGATTTGTATTATCGTTTAAATGTGTTGGGTATTTCTTTACCGCCCTTACGGGAACGGGGAGAGGATATTCTTTTATTTGCCGAATATTTTTTACAAGTATTTAATACAAAGTTCAAAAAAGCCATTAAAGGATTTAGCGACGAAGTCCGGAATGTCTTTTTACACTATGACTGGCCCGGCAATGTCCGTGAATTGAAAAATATGCTGGAGCGTATTTGTATTCTGCAAAAAGAACCGGAAATTGGTGTTCGCAATTTACCCATTGAGCTTGCAGTAGACTCCGCCTCGGTTTCTTTAAATATTTGCGATGAAGTGTTTGAGTCCAGGAATCTCTCGCTTGAAGAGGTTTTGAATAAAACCGAAGAGATGCTTATTGAACGCGCCCTTTCCATCAGCGGGGGCAACATCAGTAAAGCTGCCCGATTTTTGCAGATTCCAAGGGAAACATTGCGCTATAAACTCAACAAGTCCAAACCGTAGTGCTGGCCAAAATTGGCCATAATAGGTTAAAACCCACCGTTTTTTTTAAATAGTATTTCCCCCCCCTGGTGCTAACACCCTAAAAAACAATAATTGATTTATATCACAATGTTGGCATTCTCTTTGCTATTATAAGAGAATCAAACCCAATTAATTCAATTCATTTAATTTATTTCATGAGGAGGCTTTATGAAGAAGTTGTTAACCCTTTTAATGGTGCTGGCAATGGCAGGGACTTTATTTGCCCAAGTTACTTTTAGTGGTAGCGCGCAAGTACGCCCCAGGCTGGATGTTAAAGATTGGGGTGGCTATGCTAAAGATGGCTCTAAAACCGGTTTAGACGCTCAATCAGATATGTATTATATGTACCGTTTTAGAATTAATATGGCAGCTACTATTGGTGGTGGTTGGTACGCTAAAGCTCGTTTGGCTCATTATGGTTATGCGGAATATGGTTTTACCAGTGGCTTGGGAATGGGCTCAAATCTTAGTGGTGACCGTGATGTAACAGCTAAACCATCCGTTGCATTTACACAAATGTTTTTGGGTTATAAAAATGATGTATGGGGTTTTATGGGGGGTGTTATTCCGATGAATGGATTAGCAAATCCTATGCTGGATGTTCATTATTATCCAAATAAAATGATTGATATTCCCTGGACTATTTATGGTCTGGGTAGCCATTTTGGTTTTGCTGGATTTGTAAATGCAGGGCCAGGTAAAATAAATATCACGGCTACAAAAGATGTCAACAATATGACTAAGGAAAATGTAGATGGTACCAAACCAACTGATTTGCATGACACCTATACTTTTGGTTTTAATTATGATTTTAAAGTAGCTGGTTTTGGTATTCAACCGGCTGTTTATTATTCCTGGGCAGATAAAAACATTGAAGCTCCCATAACCTATGGTGTTAATTTAACGACACCAAAATTTGTAGGGTTTTCCTTAGGTGCCACAGCAGCTTTAACCAGTAATTCGGTTTCCAACACAGCTAAATATGATGGATCCTTCTTCCGCATTAAAGTGGGTGGAAAGGTAGGCCCGGGATCGATCAGCGCATGGTATGATTTAGCAAAACGCACCGATAAAGGTACTGTAGATGTTGATCATGATTTTTCTTATTTATGGTTAATGTATAAGTATACTGCCTATAAAGGTGATCATGGTGTAGTAGTTTTGGCACCAAGATGGCGTATGATTGGTGAAAAAGTTACTAATGCAATGGATTTTTCCAGGAATAAAATCGAGTTCCTCGTTATCGCAAAGTTTAAATAATATTTTTCTTAAAAAGGGGTAAAAAAATGTTATCCCTTTTTATTCATATTACCAATAAGAAAGGGAAAAATATGAAACCAATAAAAATATTGCTAATTGCTATACTAACCGGAGTTTTGGTATTCGGTATAAGCAGTTGCAGTAAAAAAACGGAAGGTCCGGTTAAAGTGGGTGTTGTTTTACCGCTTACCGGTTCTAAAGCTAATTTTGGTGAAATGGAAAAAAACTCTTATGAATTAGCCCTCAAAAAAATTAATGCAGATCGCAAAGCAAAAGGCCAGAACCCCATTGAATTTGTATATGAAGATGATACTGGTAAACCGGATGTAGGTCGTGCTGCGGCTGAAAAACTGATCAATGTAAATAAAGTAAAGATGCTGGCCGGCGGGTATAGTTCTTCCGTGACATTTGCCGCCGCAGCCGTGGCGCAACAGTATCGCGTACCCTTCCTCGTTAATACCGGCTCGGTTGATAAAATCACCCAACCGGAAGATTTTAACTTAACTACAAATGATGGAGATAAGTTTTACATCTATCGTTTAAATCCGCCTGTGTCGGAATATGCTTCCGGTCTGGAAGGTTTGCTGGCAACCAAGGTTAAACCAAAATCCGTTTTTATTATTCATGAAAATACGGCTTTTGGAACCAAAGGCGCCAAAGCCTTTCAGAAAAGTGCGGATAAACTGGGTATTAAGGTATTGGGCGTAGAGTCCTATTCCGGCGGTACGGTGGATTTTAAACCTCTGCTTTCGAATGCCAAAAAAGTGAAACCGGATATGATGTATATGATTTCGTATGTAATGGATGCAGCAATGCTGATGAAACAATCTCGCGAAATCGGTTTAATGCCTAAACTTTTTGTTGGCGCCGGTGCCGGTTATACTATGCCTGCTTTTAAAGAGAATGCTGGTGTAGCTTCCAGAAATGTAGTTTCCGCTACGCTTTGGCACCAATCTCTGCCCATTGAAGGTGCAAAGGATTATTTTGATAATTACATAAAAACCTATGGTGGTGACGGGCCGGATTATCATGGCGCGGAAGCGTATTCTGCAGCGATGGTTGTAGATAATGTATTGGCACGTTGTAAAGATAATTATGATGCCGAGACCATTAAAAAGGCTTTGGATGCAACCGATATGATGACACCCTTTGGCCCGGTTAAATTTACTGCTTACGGCAAAAAAATTCATCAAAATCGAATGCAGACCTATGTTGTGCAATGGATTGATGGTGCTTTGAAATTAGTTTGGCCAGAAGATCTTGCTAACGCTAAATTTGTTTTTCCGATAGACTGGAAAAAAGTTTGGGCTGATTAAATAGCCGAATTTTTTTGATAGGAAGTCTGCTGAATGCAGAAGTCGGTGTTTTTAAAGAATTGAATTTTATAGGGGGCGTTCAATATTTGGCTTCTGCATTTTTTTATCCCTTTACGTTAATGAGGTATTAGATGGATATGTTTTTACAAACATTGGTTTCAGGACTACTCATCGGTGGATTGTATGCCATTATCGGCATCGGTATGACGCTGATTATGGGTGTGCTGGGAATCATTAACCTGGCCCATGGTCAGATTTTAATGGTGGCCATGTATATCACCTGGATATTGTGGCAATCTTTTGGTATTGACCCTTATCTGGGAATGTTTATTACGGTTCCCATCGTATTTTACTTTGGCCAGTTTCTTGCAAAATATTTATTGCATCCGTTGATTGAAAAAGATTCTATTTTGCCTGAAAACCAGGTTTTAATGACCGTAGGAATTGGAATGGTGTTGGTAGAATTAGCCAGATCAATATTCTCCAGTGATTATCGTTCAGTACAAACAGGCTATACAGATGTGGTTTGGCATCTTGGTAAAATTTCATTGAGTATGCCTATTGTAATCGATTTCTTTCTGGCTATGCTGCTTACTCTGGGTTTGTTTTGGTTGTTAATGCGTACCGATCTAGGGCGGGCAATACGAGCTACAGCACAGGATAAGGAAGCAGCTACTTTAATGGGAATCAGCGCTAAAAAAATAACGATTTTAACTTTTGGTTTGGGTAGTGCCCTAACGGCTGCTGCAGGTTCGCTCTTTTTACCGATTTATTATTTGTATCCGGATGTGGGTCCCCTTTTTACGCTCAAAGCTTTTGTAATTACCATTCTTGGTGGATTGGGCTCAACTGTGGGTGCCATTGCCGGTGGATTGGTACTTGGTATTGCCGAAACATTCGGCGCTACCTATTTTTCAATGGGTTATAGAGATGCGGTAGGCCTGGTTATTTTTCTGGTCGTTCTTATCTTTTTCCCTGGTGGTTTAAAACGCTTTACGAAAGTATAGGTTTAACATGGCTGATAAACAGATAAAAAAAGAAAAATTTATAAATAAAACAGAGTGGATTATCATTCTGTCCGCAATAGTATTGCCGTTTCTTTTTAGCTTTTCTCCTTATGTTCAGGGGTTGTTGATTTTTGTTATGATTTGGGTGGTCTTGGGAAGTTCCTGGAATTTACTGGCAGGTTTTACGGGTTTAGTATCATTCGGTCATGCAGCTTATTTTGGAATTGGGGCGTATGCAGCCGGGTTATTATTCCTGCATTTTAAAATATCACCCTGGTGGGGATTGTTGCTTGGCGGACCGGTTGCCGTGATCGTGGGATATTTACTCGGTATTATGGTGTTCCGGTTACGTGGCCCCTATTTTGCTTTGGGAACTCTGGCTTCCGCTGAAATATTGAGGATTATTTTTGGAGAAGAAGAATGGTTAACCAATGGGCATAACGGTATTTTATATATCACAACCTGGGTTACCAAATATCCTTACTACTTTATCGCTCTGGCCTTAGCACTTGGCGCTGTATTCTCCGTGAAGGCCGTAATGCGTGCCAAAGCCGGATTTTACTTTCTTTCCATTCGTGAAGATGAAGATGCCGCCCAGGCGCTGGGTATCGATACGCAGCGGTATAAAAATATTGCGACCGTCATTTCTACATTTTGGGCCGGTACAGCCGGTGCTTTTTATATGATTTATATGGGGTTTATTGATCCGGAAGTTGTGTTTTCGCTCCATAATATTTCAATTATTACTATACTGGTGGGTATAATTGGTGGCGTTGGTACCATTTGGGGGCCGGCAGTGGGCGCAGTCATTATGGTATTGGTTCAGGAAATATTCCGGTCGGCTTTATTCGGGCTGGCACCTGCATGGGTATCGCGTTTACATGCCCTGGCTTTTGGATTACTCGTTATTTTTGTAATTCTATATTTAGCTGGCGGTGTAGTAGGTGATTGGGATTTAATCCGTAAAAAGTTCGGACTTACGAAGAAGGCGGAGACAGCGGAATGAGTATATTAACAATAGACAAATTGGTAAAAACCTTTGGCGGCCTGATGGCTGTGGATCATGTATCTTTTGAGGTGCAGGAGGGGGAAATCTTTGGTTTAATCGGTCCCAATGGTTCGGGTAAAACGACCACCTTTAACTTGATTAACCATTATTACCCGGCAACCAGCGGACGTATAATTTTTAAAGGCCAGGATATAACCGATAAAAAAACCTTCGAAATTGCCCGTCTTGGTGTAGGACGAACTTTTCAGGTTGTAAAACCGCTTAAACGTTTAACTGTGGAAGATAATGTGATGGCGGCTGCTTTTGCCCGCGAATCGTCTTTTGCCGGTGCGCGTAAAGTTGCACAGGAAATGATTGAATTTTGCCGGTTGGATGACTGGGCTCAGTTTAAAGCAGGTGGCTTGCCCATTGCCGGAAGAAAACGTTTGGAAATCGCCCGCGCTCTTGCTACGCGGCCTTCTCTGTTACTGCTCGATGAAACAGCAGCCGGTCTAAATCCTTCGGAACTGGATGAAGCCATTGAAATTATTCAGGGAATTCGCAGTAAATTGGGTATCACTATTGTGATTGTAGAACATATTATGAAAGTAATTATGGGAATCAGCGACCGGATTCATGCTATAGCGCACGGTGCTACCATTGCTGAGGGGAAACCGGCAGAAGTAGCGGCTGACCCAACGGTAATAGAAGCCTATCTCGGTTCTGATTATAATGTGGAGAAATTCCTCAATGCTTAAAGTAAAAAATATAAACATGAGTTACGGAGATGTCCAGGTATTGTGGGATGTCTCCTTTGAAGTTCACCAGGGTGAAATTATTGTGCTGGTAGGTGCTAATGGCGCAGGTAAATCATCTATTTTAAAAACCATTTCCGGTTTGCAGCGCATTAGTAGCGGCAGCATTGAATTTGAAGGCAAGGATTTAAGCCAGATGCCCGGTAATGAAATTATTAATACCGGCGTTGTGCATGTGCCTGAAGGGCGACGTCTGTTTAATGAAATGACGGTTGAGGAAAATTTGATTATGGGTTCGCTCAATGGCGAAGCCAAGCAAAAACGAGCCGAAAGCATTGAAGAAAGCTATGCCTTGTTCCCACGGTTGTTTGAGCGGAAAAAACAACTGGCGGGTACACTCAGTGGCGGGGAACAGCAGATGCTTGCCGTTGCCCGCGGCCTAATGTCCAAACCCAAATTACTGATGTTGGATGAACCGAGTTTAGGCTTGGCACCGGTTTTAGTGCAGGACATTTTTGAAATTGTAAAAAGTATCAATAAACAGGGTATGACTGTTCTCTTAGTAGAACAAAATGTACAAACAACCCTAACTTTTTGCGATCGTGCTTATGTGCTTGAAAATGGCGAAATAACCCTGTCCGGAACCGGAAAAGAACTCATGAATAACGAACATGTTAAAACCGCCTATCTCGGAATTTAACCCCATTGCGTTCATATTGTAGGAGAAAACCATGCTTGTAAAAGAATGGATGAGTAAAAAAGTGATTACCATTGATGCCTCGGATACCCTGTCTGAAGCGATCAACACACTTAAACGAAATAAAATTCGCCGCCTGCCTGTATTGGAAGACGGTAAACTGGTGGGCATTGCATCGGACCGTGATCTAAAAGAAGCAGCGCCTTCCAAAGCGACATCACTCGATATCTGGGAATTACACTATCTGATGTCCAAAATTAAGGTAAAGGATGTGATGACGCGCGGGCCGATTACCATTGGGCCGGAAGAAACCATCGAAAAAGCAGCCATTATTATGAAAGATAATGTGATTGGTGGTTTACCCGTGGTTGATGACAATGCTACGGTGGTGGGCATTCTAACGGTACAGGATATTTTTGGCGCACTCATTTCCATTACCGGCGCCCGGATATCCGCGCATCGTGTTACCGTAGTGATTCCCGATAAATCGGGTGCGGTTAAAGAAGTGTGTGACCACATGCGTAAATATAATTTTAAATGTATTAGTATACTAACCACCCATCAGGGCGTCGAAGAAGGTTTCAGGAAAGTTTTGATACGATTTCAGACAGAAGATGATCAAATCGATAATATTCTGAATACATTAAAATCAAAATATTCAGACGTACATTATACAAAAGATTAGTATTTAATCAGTAACTGGACACGCAAGGATGGCACTGCCCGGTCTCTGACTTTGTTATTTGTTATAAATCCGGATTTTCCGGTTTTAATAAACCAATAATCTAACTCAGAAAGGTGGAGATATGGGGTCTTTACTAATCATGATTCTGGCCTTTGCCGGATATCTAATCATGTACAAACTTTATGGCAAGTATATCGGCTATAAAATTTATCAGCTCGATGATGCCAATAAAGTGCCTGCCGTAGAAATGGAAGACGGCATCGATTATGTTCCGACCAAAAAAGAAATCATTTTTGGTCACCATTTTACATCCATTGCAGGAACCGGACCGATTGTCGGGCCGGCGGTTGCTATTATATGGGGCTGGGTACCGGCTCTGTTATGGGTGTTTGTGGGCAGCATTATTATGGGAGCTGTGCACGATTTCGGTTCTCTGATTATTTCTATGCGTAATCAGGGTAAATCCATTTCCGAATATACATCTAAGTATATTAATCCGCGTACCAAATGGTTTTTCTTTTTAATTGTATTTATTGAATTGTGGATTGTAGTTTCCATATTTGGATTGGTGATTGCCGTTTTGTTCAAAATGTATCCCTCTGCCGTATTTCCTGTATGGATGGAGATCCCCATTGCTATGGCACTGGGTTGGGCTGTGTATAAAAAGAATGTGAATTTGACCAGTTGGTCGATTTATGCGGTTGTATTAATGTACATTACGGTAGGTCTCGGTTTGGTTTTACCGTTTAATATGCCAGCCATGTTTGGCATTTCTCCCATTGGAATCTGGACAATTGTTCTGTTTATTTATGCGTTTTTCGCCTCGGTTTTACCGGTTACCACTCTGTTACAACCACGGGATTATATCAATTCGCATCAGTTACTAATTGCTATGCTTCTACTAACGCTGGGTGTGATTTTCGCTTCTTTTGGCGGAAATCTGAATATTGTGGCTCCTGCAGTTCAAAGCACCCCGACAGGCGCTCCTTCTATGTGGCCGTTCCTCTTTATTACCATTGCTTGTGGTGCTATATCCGGATGGCATTCGCTTGTTTCTTCCGGTACTTCTTCCAAACAGGTGCGAAAAGAATCAGATTCCCTGTTTGTGGGTTATGGCTCTATGATTATGGAAAGTGTTTTGGCTTTGTTTGTGATTATTGCTGTGAGTGCCGGAATTGGTATGGGAATGGAACATAACGGTGAAACACTGGTTGGTGTTTCTGCCTGGACAACCCATTATGCTTCCTGGGCTGCTGCAAAGGGTTTAGGTTCTAAGGTAGGTGCTTTTGTTTTAGGTTCGGCAAATATGTTAGCAGCCGTTGGAATTCCTCAGAAATTAGGTATTACCATTATGGGTGTGTTTGTAGCTTCCTTTGCAGGAACTACCCTGGATACGGCAACACGTATTCAGCGTTATTTAATGTCTGAAACCTTTCCCAAGGCCTTTGGAAATCGTTACGTTTCCACTGCCTTTACACTCTTATTGGCAACCTTCCTGGTATTTTCTACCGGTGCTAATGGTAAAGGCGCGTTAACCTTGTGGCCGCTTTTTGGCGCGGTTAATCAAACACTGGCCGGTTTATCGTTAATAGTTGCTACGGTCTATTTAAAATCCAAAGGCGGAATGAAATGGGTATTCACCGGCATTCCTGCTGTATTTATGGTTTTTATGTCCTTTTGGGCAACAATAGTTAACCAGACTAAATTTTTGCAGGGGAATGTACTGTTGACAATTATTAACTTTATTATTATTCTTTCGATTCTGTGGATTGTGGTAGAAGGCATTATGAGTTTTATGAAAGTTAAAGATACGGGTGAAGCTCAATTTGAAAGCAATGTCTAATTTTTAATGTACTAACCAACCAACGACCTGAGAATGCCCGGTTATTCGGCCGGGCATTCTTCTTATTACATGAAAAGAGATTGATGTATAAAAAAGAGTTAACTAATTATTTCCGGCAAATTCTTACACCGGCTGTCCTTTTAATTTTGATTAGTGAAGGTCTTAAGGCTATGGGGATGGGCATGGCGCTGGATGCCACGCTAACCTAT
>JANTHG010000035.1 GCA_024762535.1 Calditrichaceae bacterium | reverse complement strand
AATCAACTTCAAAATATAAAATACAACTATCAGGGAATATACTATTAAAAGAGTTTAAATACTCTTTCAGAGAAATAACCTTATCATTTTTTAAACCGAATAATTTAGGTTTTTCGAATGGTGAATCATTCCATACAACCTCTCTTTTTTCAGATTCTTTTTGATAATATCTAGACAAAGAAGACCGTGTTGAATCAATTAAATTTCCAAAAAGATATGGTAAAGGTTTTTGTTCAGATTGAAATATCATTGAATCTACTTGCACCATTTCATAAGATGCAAAATTTATCTGGCTTATTACTGGAGTAATAAATATAAAGAGTAAAAGTGATATATTTTTAATCATTATGATTGATACCTTCTTGCTTAACCTTGCAATCAGCAATCCGAAGATATTTAGCATCTTTCATGGCAGGAAATAAGCTGCCGGATTCTCATTCCATTGATAATATTGCATTGAAATATTCATATTTAATTGAATTATAGTATTGCGATTGGTTGTTTTGAGAAATATCTCAGCGTGAATTTCACGCATAAATTTTTTCAGAGAGTTTTAGCTCTTCCAAAAACTGATAACACAAGCAACATTTGCATGATTTAAATCCTAACCGCCAATTTGACCTATTAATCCTTCAGCGTTTTGAATTCCAATCCATTTTTTCTGAGCAAAAGTAAAGTATTTTTCATGGTTTCTCTTTACAGCACATAAGCCATTAAATACATAAAATGGTTAATCCTTTTCTGTAACGAATTCAATTAATTCATGTTGTTCAATCGGGCTATTGCCATGCCGGTGTTCAGGACCTAAACCTTCCCAATGGTAAATGGAACGGTAATCTTTAAATAATTCAACAATCTCGTTTGGTTCAAGAAATGTTCTGTAATTGTCATTTTCATCTCTAAAAGAATTTTTCCCCACTTTCATCCAATCTTTGCTATACTTTTTATACATGGAATCATTTGTTGAAAAAGCGGTTATAAAAATCAAACTCCCTTTTTGAGTCCATTGATTAATTCTATCCATTAAGGTATGGATGGAATCCCAATCCAAAATTTGAATTAATCCGAATACAAGGATTGCAGAATAAGGAATTTCCTTTGGAATAAAATCACGAAAATCTGTTTGATAAGCATTTATTTTTACATTTTCTTTTTGGGAAACAGTTAATACGGTTTCTATTGCCACTCTGGAAGGGTCTATCCCCTCTACATTAAATCCTTCCTTTAACAGATATAATGAATTTCTTCCTTGTCCTATTCCAATATCTAAAACAGGTTTTGTTCTATCTATCTTCCTGGCATATTTTTTTAAAATAAATTCCGGATTGATGCCAAAAACATGTTTTGTATTTTCATATATCTTATCGTACATCATTTTTTTATTTTAAATTACTGTCAACGGTTTGAATATGGTGCGTTTAGCATTTCAAAGCTCTAATTTTCCTAGTTACTACTATGTTTCTTTATTGCTATCATCTTCATTTTTAGTACTAACTGCCAAATGCACTATATTTTTTGTTGGGACTGGTTTTTATTTCTTAATATTTTAACGATTCGATTATACATTATTTCTGACATATTCCAATTATAGCCTTCAAAGTTTACGGTATTTGTAAATTGTATGACGACAGCATCTATATCCTTATAATATTTTGCAATAGTTTGGTATCCGGGTATCAAACCCGTATGCTCATATTTATAAATAGAGGAATAGATTTCGTGTTCTTTTTTATCTTTAAATACAGTGCCATCATTTAACGCTCGAATAAATTTGCTCAAATCTTCCGCTGTTGCCAACATAGACACTATATTATCCGTTTTTAAATCCCGATCATACCCCACATAATAACCACTCATTACATCATCAATGTTTACATCCTGAATTGAGCCAAAAGTGTGCTGAAGATTCAATGGGTTTAATATTTCTTTATGGATGTATTGAAATGTCTCATATCCAAGTACTCGATTCATTATTCTGTGAAGTAATAAGTAGTTTGTATTTGAATATTCATAATCTTCATCGGGTTTAAAGTTGGCTGGTTTATCTAAAACCAAAGCTAGTTTTTCATCTTCGGTTTTTTTAGGTGCCGCCCAATACATATAGGTGTCGGTAAAGTTTGGAATACCACTTCTATGCTTAACCAGCATTCGCAAAGAGATTTTATCGGCATATTCTATTCTGCCTTTCAATTCAGGTAAATAGTCTGAAAGTGTTTTATCTAATGATAATTTTCCTTCACGCACCAATTTGGCAACTGCCACAGCATTATATAATTTACTGACACTAGCTATTTTAAATAATGCGTTGGGGTCGGCTGGAATTTTGTTTTCTCTGTTTTTATGTCCCGAAGTATAAAATTCGGATTGATTTCCTTTTTTGTTTACACAAACAATAATACCATCAAATCCGTAATCCGCTGCTTTATCAACTTGTTCCTGAATAGTGTTTGGAAGTGGCGCAATCCAGGCAGTTACAATAGGCCACGGAACAAAATACAAAGAGATTACTGTTCCCAGGAATAATAAAATTCTTATTATTAGCTTTGATTTTTTTTTAGTCATTCTATCCTTATGTATGGTGCTGTTTTCAAATTAGCCACAACTTGCGTGTATGTGCTATTGTTCTTATCCGCCCAAATTGGCGGTATAAACACTATTGTTTATATATTTTTTTATATTAACCATCTAAAATGTTTTATCAAATCAATTTAATGCCCAGTGTATAACGCTTGGCATTAAGGTGCAAGAAAACCGAGCGGACTTGCACCTGTTTTAACCTACGAACAAAGACTGCCGAAACAATGCAAAATCAAAGAACCATAAGCGCGTTTTCTTATCGGCTAGAATACTTTGCTATTTCCTAAAAGGACCTCCCGTTTTTAGGGCTTGGTCCCGATTTGCTCCGGGGCCTTCCCACTACGATGTTTTCGTACACAAACTAAGGAGGTCCATTATGCTTTGCTCTGGTATTCATTTAGCCCTGGCTCATACCAAATATCTTAAAGCCATTTCTTAGGCAAAAGTTAAGACCGACAAAATCGATTCACAATCGATTATTAATCTTTTATGCATCGATATGATTAACGCTGCGCATCAAAGGGGTAGGCTAAATCCAACACTCAAAGCTCGTTCGCCAATACCAGCCCACTCTCCATATATACTAAAATTATTAATACGAACAGCAGTACCTATCGCCAGTTGATAATGGTGAACATCACTCCCGGTAACTTCTTCGCCATCAAGCTTCCAATTTACCGGTCCTCCGAATACTCGAGTAGATAAATACGGAAATACATTACCATTAACATTCCACCCAACCCGAGCACTAAACCGAAGATCTGAAGCAAAATAGTTCGTTTTTCTATCTGTAATTAGATCCTGTGTTTTTGTGAATGATACGCTGAGATTTGATGACAAGTCAATGAATGGAATTAAGCCGTCACCAACAAAAACAACATACTCTAAGCCAGCTGACACCATCCCACCAGGATCAACATCCTGTTTAGTTTTTCCTTTTGGATTCATACTGCCATCAAGGATTACTCCCAGGCCAACACGAAATGAAAAATTCTCATTGATGAGCCAAGAGCCAGAGAGGGATACTGTTGACATTTTCACATCAACTTCACGATCATTGTCGAATCGAAGTGTTGAATTTAAGGAACCAATGCCAATGCCAATATTCAATCTTCCTGCTTTTGATTGCTCTTGCTGATTCTCTGAACCATAGCACTGTGGAGGCGGACCGCCCGTCGAAGGCACACCTCAGCCACAAGCTGTCTGCACAGAAATCAACCAAATAAAAAAGAACATTAATACTGATAAAAAGGTCTTGTTCAAATACATATGAGTGGATTACCCCCCTTTATTTTATAAACATAACAGATAGGCTTTATCGGACAAGCGCGCTCGATGGTTTTCAGTATGCAAGGAACAGGACGTGTGTTTGTTCCGAGTTGAAGCCATTGATATATCCTAAAAGGACATCCCATTTTTAGGGCATGGTCCCGGATTTGCTTCGGGACCATCCCACTACGATATTTTCGTACACAAACTTAGGAGGCCCATAATGCTATACTCTGGTATTGATTTTCATCGATACCATTTTATGATTACTACTATTAATGATTTCGGCTCAATCATCAGGCAGCAGAAAGTGCCTAATGATGAATTTTCTATTATAAAACTATTTCTTTTCTAAGGGCAAGGAGCACCGGGCAGTGAATTTAGCCACGTCCAACTGATACTGGCTTAGCGATTTGCCGGGTGACCATGGCATTGAACGCATTCTGGCTCATGCTAAATATCTTAAAGTCATTTCCTTATTTAAAAGCTAAGACCAATAAAGTTGATTCGCAACTACTTTTTTAATCTTTCCGCTTTGAGCGGGAGAAAATCAGCCTATTGACTTTGTCCTTTTATAAGGTGTTAGCCAACTAGTAATAGTTCTCATTGCTCAAGCCACAAGTGCAGGGAATACATGAAGGACCAAATCTACCGAAAAATGAGCAATAACTGCAGCAAATAAACTTCGACGCCAATAACACCAACCATATAAAGTACCAACAATACTGTTTCCAATTATCGTACCCCAAACAGCAAAAGATGAACCGGCACCATATGACATTAATTGTGGTAAATGCGCTAAGCCAAATCCAATTGAAACAATGATAATTACTGGCCAAGCGACTGATGCAGTTATCTTGGTATGTCCAACAATGCGCATCACAATCCATACGAGTATGCTCATCAATCCTAAGCGAAACCACACCTCTTCACCTACAGCTGCACCTGCAGAAACAAGTAGCCCTCCGAGAATTCCCCGGTGTCCAAAGCCAGGAAGCTCAGATGGCAAATAGGGCGCAGTACCCATTCTTATCAATACTAGTACAGCTCCTATTAATAAGCCTAACAAGGAAGCGAGTCTTGCATCTTTATATAGCTTAATTGATGCCTCCGGTTGTTTCTGTAAAAATGATTCTAGTAACTGGGCACCTAATCCCATCTTGCGTCCTAACCAAAGTCCTAATCCAGACAACGGGATAGTAAGTAAACTTAAAAATATAATGCTGCGTAAAACCACTGACAGAAAACTTTGCCCACTCACAGAACTACTATAAGCAAGGCTCCCTAGCTGAGTTATGATTGTAAGGCCTAAGATGATTAAAAGCTGTCTGAAAAGGAGCTTGGTGTTATTTGCCTCATTTATGGGTTGACTATATTTCATTGAGTACTTTTCTTCGATTTTAACTAAAACTTGTTGTCATTTAAACTTGGCGTTAGGTTAATGTTGCTTTTTTAGCCACTTTTTCACGGCATTCAGCAATTCAGCTTCGCGCCCTTCGAATTTGTGATTTGCACCAGATATTTTAACTTGCGTGTATGTGGCTGAAACCAGTCCTGATCTTTCAGATGCGGCTCGAGAATCTTTACCATTTTTACCGCCCCAAATATCCAATACAGGTAAATCAACTTTTTTCAAGTTTTGATCACACCCTAATGGATCTCCGCCATTGTTACGGCAGCCAGCGACTATCAGTCCGGAAAGCCCACTGTCTGGATGTTTAGCAACGAATGCGCAGGCCATTCGGGCTCCCATGCTGTGCCCGAACAAAAAGATTTTTGAAACACCTTTGTCATTTTTTAAGTATGCAATAGCTTCTTCAATCGTTTTGTAGGCATCAGGAAACCCATCCGAATATTCTTTCCAGTCGCTATATCCTGTAGGCATTTGAAGAGAAATCGTATGATAACCAAGGTCATTATGTATTCCTTTGCGCAAGGGATCGACCACCAGCCATGTTGGATACTTTCCTTTTCCATGGGCAAGGATTAAGCCGTATTTGCTATCACCGCCATCCAGATAGACCGAACCATCCGGCTTACCTGCATATACAATGGTCGTTAAAAAGAATCCAACAAAAACAAGTGTGACGCATATTTTATTCATTACGTTTCTCCTCAGTGGCAAGAAACAGGCTTTCTAAACCTATCGGTTTTTATCTTAAGAAAGCTGCCAATAGGATGGTATTTGCCGCTAATAATATTGATATTCTCTTAACAATTGCCAATTTGAGCTAACCGGATATAAACCTAAGCGGTCGAGTCGAACACCTGTCGAAGTGTTGGCTTCATTCCATGGCATGAAAGCGTAATCACCATTTGGCGCAACACTTCTATACCTTTTTTTGTTAGAGGTTCGTTGCTCTCATCACGTTACCTATTGTTGTTCCTGCAAAAGCCAGGCTTCAGCTTCTGAATAGTCACGAAATACCTTGATTTCGTCGCCCAAATTATCCCCTATGATTTCGTACATTCTTAACATTCCGAATCCAAGATCATCGGGGGCGACAAATGCTATTTTTGCCGGATGTCTCTCTTGCTGAGTAGCGCGGACGTGAATCAGCTTATATATAGTCTCTCTTGATATCGTTGAGAAGTTCAAACCAGTCAAATCCCAAATAGTCCGAACACTGGGTGGATACAAATTTGCAGAAACAGCTTCTTTAAGTGTCGAGACAAACTCCTCAACGGAAAGGTCACCGCTAAACACGCCGTATAATGCTCGTTTTTCTGGATCATAGTGAACGTCTATGCTCATTCCAGCTCATCTCCTTTGAACCCCTAGCCCTTAGCAAAATAACTTAAAAATAGAACGAGGAATCCGATTTAAATAATCGGAAAACCATTTACATGCTAAACTCTTTTTCCAATTAATTGGGAAAAGGTCAGTAAGCCACTTCTATTCCTCTATATTTTTTGCTTCGTGATTTTCGAGTGCTTGTGCTTGCCAGTTTGCGGCTTGGATGAATGTATTTCTTCAAAACAATTATATAAAGTAACACAATTATATCATCATTTCGTCATGTTTATTTATGCGTTCTTTAAATTTTCATCATTTTAGTTAGGTATTATGGGCATTAATTCCTTCAACAAGCTCAGCATCAAATTACGTGCTAAAGGTATTTTGTAGGCATTTTGCTCTAACGGCTCGGCTTCTTTTAGAGCCAGCGCTTTTAGTTTTTGTAAATCTGCATCTTTCAATGGCAATCCTTTCAATTCCCTGTTGAGTGTCTCTTCTTCCCAGGGTTTGGGCGCTACTCCGCCAAAAACAATTCTTCCGCTCTCGATCCGGCCATTGGCAATGCGCACGCTTGCGGCTACACTGACAACGGCAAAATCCCAAACATCACGTTCTTTGAACTTTAAATAACCGCTCTTCATCTTGCTGTCCGGCACAGGGATGTGAATATGGGTAACAATTTCTCCGGGTTTTAAAATATTCTCGCGATAAAGATCTTCTTCGGGAAGCACGAAAAATTGACTCGTCGGAACGGTTTTCTGTCCGCCCTTCCAGACAATGGTCACTTTCGCTCCAAGAGCCTGCAAAACCACAGTCAAATCCGAAGGATGTACAATGTAGCACGGCCCGCCGCCAATTACACAGTGATATTTATTTTCCCCTTCAACCGCAAAGCATTCGTCACCACCCTTGCGCAGACAATGAAAATCACCGCGAAAGTACCAGCATCGTGGACGCTGGCAAATGTTGCCACCAATCGTGCCCATGTTGCGCAATTGGGGCGAAGCCGTTTGTGCCGCAGCCTGGGCCAGGGCCGGAAAAGATTGCTTAATCGCAGGATGTTCGGCGATTTGGGCGATTTTAACCAGAGCACCAATCCTTAGTTCTTTGCCTTTGGTAAAATCGATTTGGTCAAGTCCTTCAAGCCCCTTTAAATTAATTACCTCTTTCGGCTCTTCGATGCCATCTTTCAGTAAGCCCAAAACATCCGTGCCCCCTGCAAACAGTACCGCTTCCTCCCAATTTTTTGCAGACAAGACACTGGCCTCTTCAATGGATTTTGGCTGGTGATAAACAAATGGTTTCATGATTGCTTCCCGTATTGATTAACTTTGCAGAGCCATTAATATTTTGTCCGGGGTTAGGGGTAAGCTGGTAATGCGCTTCCCGATAGCATTATAAACCGCATTGGCAACCGCAGCCGGTGTGGGAATCATGGCCGGCTCACCCACCCCCTTTACGCCGGTGTTGCTTAAGCGGTTATCCGTTTCACTGACAATGTGGATCTCAATCTCCGGCGTATCTTTAATTGTTGGTACTTTGTAATCGTGAAAATTGGCATTGAGCATCTTCCCTGTATTGCGATCCAAAATGCGATCCTCAAACAAAGCAAACCCCAACCCCTGAATGATGCCGCCATGAATTTGGTTGTCGATGGTTAAGCGATTCAAAACACGCCCGATATCGTAGGCAGCGACAATTTTTTGAACTTTAATTTTACCCGTGTTCGTATCTACGGCCACTTCGGCAAATTGAGCACCAAATGAATTAATAGCGTATCCCTTGGGATTCGCTTCACGGCGGCCGACCGTTTCCAAAACCCGCTCGCCCATCTTACGCGCCAACTGGCCAATGGTCAGCACTCTTGGTTTCGGTTCAACTGTGGAAAATTTACCTTTGGCGTATTTGATTTTATTCTTCGGCAAATCGAATTGGGCCATGGCAGCCGAATACAATTTATCCATCATCTGCTCGGCCGCGTCGCGCACCGCCGGAGTGACCGAAGCTGCCGTTGTGCTTCCGCCGCTGGAACCACAATATGGCGCTGTATCCGTATCGCCCAAAATCACCTCAATTTTTTCTACAGGAATGTCCAGCACCTCACTGGCAACCTGGGCAAGAATGGTGTAGGTTCCTGTCCCTAAATCCTGACTGCCGGCAATGATCTGCACACTGCCATCCCGATTTAGTTTAAGATTTGCATACGCAGGCGGTCCGCCCCCACCCCACCAAATTTGCGATGACATACCGATTCCTGTTTTAATTGGACCGGATTGCGAACCGGCAACTTTATTCCGCTGCTCCCAACCGATGCTTTTGGCGCCGACTAAATAGGCTTGTTTGAGTAATTTGCTGGTGTAGGGAATATGCCAGTTGGGTTCTTCATGCGCATAATTTTGAAGGCGAAACTCTAAAGGATCCATGTTCACTTTTTCAGCCAGCATATCGATCAGTTGTTCCAAAGCAAAAAAGCCCTGCACATGTCCGGGTGCTCGGAAAGCCCTTGCTCTTCCGGCGTTAATGTACACACCGTATTCTTCCACGGACACATTCGGGCAGTCGTACATGCTGCGCAGCGGCCAGGCGCAACCCGTTCCGGCCGGGTAAGCGCCGGCAGAACCAATGGATTTCAAATACAGCGCCGTTAACCGTCCGTCTTTAGTTACCGCACCTTTTAATGTTTGAAAAGAATCCGGCCGGTTGCCGACCGCCAAATTCATTTCGCGCCGGTCTAAAGCAATGCGTACAGGTCGCCCGATTGTTTTGGCCAGCAACGCTGCCATCACGGTGTATTTACCGGCTTCTAATTTAGAACCAAATCCGCCGCCCATGTACTTTTTAATTACACGCACGTTACTTTCCGGTAACCCTAAAGCGGCCGCAACTTGACTGCGCACCCGAAATACTCCCTGCGTCGAATCCCAAATAGTTAAATGATCACCGTTCCAGTTAACTACACTGCCATGCGGCTCGGTAGGGTTGTGAATTTCAACCTGGGTGTTGAAAGTCTGTTCAATCACCACATCGGCTTCTTTCAAACCGTTCTGCAAATCTCCCCGATTGTATTTGCTTGGTTTGCCACGCACAACATTGCCTTCTTTATGTAGTTTGGGAGCGTCTTTTTTCAAAGCCTTACGCGCGTCCACCACAAATGGCAACAGCTCATATTCCACTTTAATTGCTTTTAAGGCCTGTTCCGCAATCGCTTCACTCACAGCCGCTACACAAGCCACTTCATCGCCTTCGTAACGTAAATGCGGGTCGAATAAAAACGAGTTTCCGTACCACTTAATTTTGGGAGCGTTCAAATAGGTAATAATACCCAGCACACCTTTTATTTTTTCAGCTTTGGAAGTATCAATGGATTTAATGCGGGCATGCGGATGCGGACAGCGCAGGGTTTTGGCAAAGGTCATGCGGGGTAAAATAACATCAAAAGCGTAGGTAGCGCTACCACTAACCTTATCGTAGCCATCAAGCCGGGTAATTCCTTTGCCGACTACCTTTAATTTATCATTATTTGGCCAGGGCCGGTATTTGCGTTCGGAAACTTCTGCCAGTTGTTCGATTTCTTCTTCTTCAAAAAAGAATTTCGATTTAATGATCTTATTTTCAGCCATGATGTTTCCCTATTGCGTTTACTTAACTTTGGCGGCTTCTTCAACCGATTCGATGATCTTGGGATAGGCCCCACAGCGGCACAGGTTACCGGACAAGCCATCTAAAATTTCTTCCTTCGTCGGATTTGGGTTTTTCAGCAAAAGAGCCTGTGTGGACATAATTTGCCCGGGTGTGCAAAAACCGCATTGATAGCCGTCTTTTTTGATGAAGGCTTTTTGGATGGGATGCAACTCTTCCCCGTTTAACAATCCTTCAATGGTGGTTACCGATTTGCCCTGCGCATCCAGGGCCAGTATGTGGCAGGAATAGACCGCTTTGCCGTCAAGCAAAACGGTGCACGCGCCGCATTCCCCATGATTGCAGGAAACTTTGGTACCGGTTAATTGCAACTCGTTGCGCAGGACTTCTACCAAGGTTGTTTGCGGCTCCACGTACAATTGGTATGGTTTACCGTTCACCTTTAATTCCAAAGGCAAATGGCCTTCAGGCGGTGCGGCTTTTTCCAATTTTTCGATGGGCAGCGCCCGGGCTAATTTAGTGGTGGCAATGGTTCCGGCAACTCCGGTACTTACGCCTTTAATGAACTGGCGGCGGGAAAGAGAAGAAGGCTTTTTCTTGTTTGGCATAACTTCTCCAGGAAAATGTATTTGATTTTAAAATGAAAAAAAATTGAACGAAATGCAAATTAATTCTATAGTAGTAGGCAAAGAAGAAGAATAGTCAAGTCATAAATTTTGTGTAATTTACTCCCTAACCATCAATATTGGCTTTTATGGGTTTTAATTCCTTCGCCAAGCCCAGATCTTTTGTTTCAATGTTTGCCATGTCCTTTCCTTTCTTTTTTGTTTCGTTCAAAACCAAGTTAGGAAGGATATAGCAAATTTTCACTTCTTTATCTTTTTACACAAAATTAGGGACGCGATCGTTTATGGCCAAAGCGGCAGAGTCCAACTTAGGTTTTAAACTCAGCATATTGAGCGTAAAGTATTCTTATAGGTTCAATTTTGAAAGAAGGGCCTGCGTTTTTCTTAGAGCGGTTTTTTCGGCGTTGCCATTGTTTTTATAAATCTGCTCGGCTTTTAACAACATCTTTTTTGAGGCTTTTAATTTATTTTGGCCAAGCAAACTTACACCCAATTCCATATACGTTCCTGCAAGGGATGGATGGTTCGCGCCCAGCTTGGCCTGCCGTATTTTTAAGGACTTTTGAAGATAATGTTCGGCTTCGTCAAACCTCTTTTGTGCATTTAAAATCCGTCCCATCATAAAATAAGCGCTGCCAAAATAGGGATGGCTTTGTTCATAATTTTTGGTAAATATTTTGATAACTTCTTTTTCATTTCTTTCGGCCAGTTTAAAATCTTTTAAATAAAAATTAAGCGCGGCAATATTATGTAGAGTGATTGCATAACTAGGATGGCCTGTACTTACAAGTTTTTTATACATGGTCAAAGCCTGCTGATGAAGCCTGAGAGAACCAAGCGTATCCCCGATATTTAATTTTACAAACGCATAGTTGTTAAGCGTGTTAGCTATCTCGGGATGCTCAGCGCCATAATTATGGCGAAATATTTTTAAGGCCTGATTATACGCTGAATCAGCCTTAAAATAATCGCCCTTATCGTCGAGAGCATAGGCCAGGTTATTAAATGTACTGCCAATCTGAGCATCATTCGTATCCAAAATTGCCTGATATATCTTTAAACTTTTACTGAATAACACGATGGCGCTATCAAGATTAGCTTCATCGAGGGCCAAAGTTCCAAAATCGTTTAAGGCCGTGGCATAATCCGCACTTCGTGTCTCACCAATCTGCCGGTAAAGCGCAATTGATTTACGGTACAAGCTGTCTGCTTTTTTATAATTGCCCAGATAATGTACGTCCACCGCCAGCTCCCGGTATGCATTGGCCACCAACGAGTGCTTCTCGCCATAAAGATTTGCTAAGAGTGTCCGGTTTGCCTCAAACTGTTTTTTTGCTTTTTCATATTTCCCAAGGTTTTGATAAGCTGCCCCTAAAATTGAATGGATTTCGCTTTCAATCTCCGGTTGTCCCTCCAGTTCTTTTGAGATACGCTCACTCGCCCGATCCAAAATCTGCTCAACGGTCAATTCCTTGCCAGTCTCAAACGGATCGGTCGCCAAAAGCATTTGTTTTACAAACGTTAAAGCCTGCTTTGATTTTTTTGCCTCGTCCCTTGCTATTTGTGCTTGCCAGCTTATGCCGATAATGGCTGAAATAAGTATCAAAAATATAGTCATAGCAGCAGCCATGGCAACCCTGTGGCGCCGTATAAATTTAACCGCACGATAGCGGATACTGGCTTCCCGCGCAGTAACCGGCAACCCTTTTAAATGCCGCTGAACATCTTCGGAGAACTGTTCCACAGAAGCATAGCGCAGCTCCGGTTCTTTCTGTAAAGCTTTTAAGATTATATTGTCCAGGTCACCTTCAAGCTGTCGGTGTAATTTTTCCATAGGCACACCAAACGGACTATCGGAACTCTGTTTGGACCTGGCTGGTTCAGTTTTTTTTAGTAATGCGCTCGGCTTTGTAGGGGGTGTTGAAACAATTACTTTTTCCATGGCGGCCGATGAGCGATTGTCAAAATAATAGGGCTGCTGGCCGGTAAGCAGAATATATAACAAAACCCCAAGAGAATAAACATCAGTGGCCGTTGTAATGGGCTTGCCCTGTATTTGCTCAGGGCTGGCAAATTCCGGGGTTGAAATCCGTGCGCCTTCCAGCGTTACCCCGTGTGATTCTTCTGCTTGCGGATCCAGTATTTTGGCAATCCCAAAATCCAAAAGCTTCGGGATGCCTT
This sequence comes from Calditrichaceae bacterium, assembly GCA_024762535.1. Taxonomy (GTDB): domain Bacteria; phylum Calditrichota; class Calditrichia; order Calditrichales; family Calditrichaceae; genus JANTHG01. The sequence continues at coordinate 7,231 of JANTHG010000035.1, read as the reverse complement.
CTTCCGAAACAAGAATATTGCTTGGTTTAATATCCCGATGGACAACCAGATTTTGGTGGGCATAACTGATAGCCTCACAAATTTGCAGAAAAAGATTAAGGCGTTGCGGTACCGATAATTTATGCTGGTCACTATATTTTGTAATGGGTAGCCCTTCGATATATTCCATTACCAGGTAAGGTAGTCCGTCTTCAGTACTGCCGCCATCCAATAAACGCGCAATATTTGGGTGAACCAGGTTGGCCAGTATTTGCCGTTCCTGCCGGAAGCGGCTTAAAAGGGCAACGGTGTCCATACCACGTTTAATGATTTTTAAAGCGACTTTTTTATGAAAATCATCCTGGCGTGCGGCAAGGTACACATGGCCCATGCCCCCTTCACCAATAAGTTTCTCAATTTTATACTGCCCAATTTGTTGAGCGAAATAACGATCTGCTTCACCATCAATATCGGAAAACATCTCTGCTCGAAATGTCTGGTTTTCTAAAAAATCCGCCCCTTCAGAATGGGCTTTCAACATCTTGCTTACTTTTTCACGGACGATGTTATCATTACATTCTTTTTCAAGAAAATGTTTTTGTTCATCTTCCGAAAGTTTGAGCGCTTCCTGAAAAAGGGATTTTATCTGCTGCCATTGTTTGGGGGTCATATTTTGTCCTAAAACACTTAATGGGAACGTTATCCTTCGTGTTCACTTAGGATGAAACCTGTCTGCGGAACGGATAAATATGTTTTTCGTGCTAAGCGAAGACTAAGCATTGACATTACTATGTTTAAAAACCGATCTCACTGGCCAGCCAGGCTTTGGCCGTGATCCAGTCGCGCTTTACGGTCGCGGGGGAAATATCCATTGCTTTAGAAGTCTCTTCGATAGTCAGACCGGCAAAGTAGCGTAGCTCAACAATCCTGCCCAAGCGCTCATCATATTTTTCCAACTGACTCAGGGCCTCATCCAATGCCAATACCTGCATGGATTTTTGCTCTACCACCGCAGCGTTCTCATCCAGGGTGATATTAATCTGCGCCCCGCCCCGTTTTAAAGCTTTTTGTTTTTTGGCGTAAGCGATTAAAAACTGGCGCATGGCCCGCGCGGCAATCGCAAAAAATTGTACACGGTTTTCCCAGGAAAAATAGGCTTCTTCCACTAACCTTAAATAGGCTTCATGTACCAAATCGGTGGTTTGCAATGTATGCATGCCGGATTCATTTTTTAACAGGCGCGAAGCAATTTGCCTCAGCTCCTTATAAATAACAGGGACAAGTTCTGTAAAAGCAGTGTCGTCTCCCTTGTTTATCTGCTGTAATAATTGGGTTACCTGGGTTTGAAGGTTGTGTGTCATAGTGTAAAGTATCGTCCTTTGTTGATTCTTTCAACTAAAATAAAAACAAAATTATCCTTTTTTTGTGAGCCAATCCATAAAACTTTTATCCCTTTACATATAACGAGAGTAGAAAAATTATTAATTAAGGAGTGAATAATGATAAAGCAATCATTATGGACTATTTTACTTTTTTCAATGTTTTTATTAATCGGCTGTGGAGGTGACTCAACAAGCCCAAATGATGAAGATAATGATGATGGAGCGCCGACAGGGACACTAGGTACAGTTAAAGATATTGATGATAACGAATATCAAACCATAAAAATTGGTAAACAATGGTGGATGACTGAAAACCTTAGGGTAACACGCTATCGTAATTCTGATTCGATTAGGCATGTACCGGATGATAATGAATGGCCTGTCTTAGCTGAAGGTGCCTATTCAATTTATGAACATCATGGAGCTAATATTATCACATACGGTTTGTTATACAATTGGTATGCCATCAATGACAACCGCAATATCGCGCCTGAAGGCTGGCATATAGCAACAGACGAGGATTGGAAAGAGCTGGAGGTTTTTCTCGGGATACCAGTGGGTGAGTTAAATGACAATCAATGGCGCGGCACAAATGAGGGTGATAAAATAAAAGAGGCCGGCACACTCCATTGGGTAGCGCCAAACGCCGGCGCAACGAATGAATTTGGTTTTACAGCCCAACCCAATGGCTATCGCAGTAACACTACCGCTGCATTTGTCGGCTTGGGCTATCAGGCATATTGGTGGACATCAACAAAAAATGAGGGCGCTACCGATGGGTTCGCCTGGGCCCGCCAATTGCACAGGGATCATACCGAGATAAGCCGGACCTACTACGGCTATAATCTTGGTATAGGTGTGCGCTGTGTAAAAGATTAATATTAAGCGAGTAAAAGTAAAATTATTGAAAAGTGAATTATAAATTAAGAGTGATAAAAATAAATTTGGGGGTGTTATGAAGGAATTTTTCAGTTTAATATTTATAATTACTTTTTTGCTATTTAGCAGTTATGCCTTTGCACAAACATATTCTGGCAAGGTTTATCTTAGTTCCCAGGCTGATGTTGATAATTTCGCGGCAAATGGATATACGGAGATAACGGGAAATTTAACTCTAGATGGACAGGATATATCTAATCTCGCACAACTCGCCACCCTTACTTTTGTTGGCGGAAATCTTACTATTGGCCAAATTCTAGGAGGAAATCCATCATTATCAAAGCTTGAAGGGTTACACAATATTGCGGAGGTAGGTGGCACTCTTTATATAGCAAAAAATTCTTCATTGACAAATCTTGATGGTTTAAGGAGTATAGAGACCGTCGGGAAAAACCTTTCTATTCTTAACAATAATTCCCTGGCTGACATTGATGGTTTGAAAAGCATTACTTCAATAGGAAATGATCCGAGCGCTGATGGGAACCTTTCAATTCAGAGTAATCCTTCCCTAACAAATCTTGACGGATTAGGCAATATTACATCTGTTAGAAACAATGGTTTTGTTAGCATTAAGGACAATACATCCCTCGGCAGGTTTTGTGGCCTTTATGGTATATTTACCAGTAATTGGCAGGGGAATTATTATGTTTCGGGTAATATGGTTAATCCCACAAAGGAAGCAGTAATTTCCGATGGAGCTTGTTCCCCCACAAAATTAGATAAATCGAAAACAGATTCACCGGTTGGTTTTTCACTTTCGCAGAATTATCCAAATCCGTTTAACCCTGAAACAACCATTTCCTACTTCATCCCACGTGCTTCTTTAGTAAAACTCATCGTGTATGACCAGCAGGGCAGGATGGTTTCGCAGCTTGTTAATAAACGGCAGGCAACCGGTGAGCATCAGGTTCGCTTCAACGCCGCCGGATTGGCCAGCGGGGTATACAGCATTAAATTGCAGGCAGATAATTTTTCTCAAATCAAAAAAGCAATACTCATAAAGTAGGGAATAGAATAAATGAGACATATAATAAAATGTAAAAAGATTAGCCTGTTTTTGATCAGCACAATAATCATAGGTTGTAACAGCGGTGTTAACAGTCCGGACAAACAAGGCAGTGTTGTTCTGTCATCCCCTACTGTAGAACCAGACGGAAATCTCTCAATCCATGCAACAGCGCGTTTTGATGTTGAGGTTACAGGACTGGAGGATGACCAGCAACTCACTTACGACTGGTCACTCCAGGAAGCCAGAGGCACGCTTGTTGTAGATGGCCAGGATAAAGGTCGTCAAACCCAAAGTTCCTCCTCCTTCGTGATGGTGCGCGGGGATAAGGCGGGTGAAGAGACGCTCCGGGTGAAAGTCCTGGATAAAGAGACCGGAAATTCTATAGGTGAAGATATTCTCTCATTCAAAATTACGCTACCTGACGGCGGTTCACAATGTTTTAATGAGCCATTACTTTTTTTCAGAAACAATATTTGGGAAGATCCGACTGTGACCGCAATTGGACTGCAATCTGATACAAGAAAAGTAACTAAACTTTCTCCGAACAACTGGCTTATGGATATTTCACCAGACGGAAAATGGTTTCTCAGGCAAGATTTTACAGACGCTAAAAATTATGCGTTTTGGCTCGATGCCTGTGATGGATCTGAAAGTAAATTACTGGTAGAGGGTCAGCAAATAGAAATTCCCTCATTCGGACCAAATGGTCAATATGTCTATTATTCCGCGCTTATTGATTATCCGGAGCAAACCCAGGATCCGCGTGCTGCAGAAATTGTAAGGCTGAATATAGAAACCGGGGCCAAAGATTTTTTAACCGATTACAGAGTGTTTTCGAGAAATCCGAAAGTTTCTCCGGATGACAAATGGATTGCTTTTGAGTACAACAAGGAAACGTTTGATGAGAACGGTAGCTATGCTGGGAGCATCATCCATATTGCTGTTATTTCCAGCAAAGGCGGTTCTCTCCGTTTCCTTACGGAAATTTCAGGTGGGAGAAATAGTCGGGTGGATTGGTCCCCGGACTCTAAGGATATGATTTTTTACTTTGCTGAGTTTACAGAAAACAATGGTCCCCTTACTCAGGGTATCTATAGAGTTTATTTAGATGGGGGAGGTAATCCTTCATTACTGTTTGGTGAAGCAAAAGGAAACGGTTCTCCCCATAATATAAGCTATTATGCCAATGGGACCCGTATTGCATTTGACGGCATCCCTGCCGGAAATGATACTCAGTATGATGTTTGGAGCATTGATGCCAATGGTGGTGACTTACAGCGTTTGACAGATGAGCGATATAATGTGCTTTTGTCATTTATCTGGGAACCCAAATAAAAAGGTAAGCGCTTGCCTGTAACGCCTGGCAAAACGAAATGAACATACGATGTGATAAAAATTAAATATGATAAAAGCCTATTGCCTAATTGGAAATATCCCGGAATGCTATCTGGTTAATAGAGGCATATATATATCAAATCAAAACAGAAAAGTTTGTAGCCATAAAGAGAATGCTGCTACTGAAATAAGTTGGATTATAAAAAGGAAACAAAATGAAATCAGTAAAAAAAATTCATGCTTTCACGCTAACTATCCTTCTCATCTGTATCTATAACCTGTTCGCCGATGACCTTGTTCGCTCGGAAACCCGGGTTGATAGTGTTCAATCGGTATATGGGCTAAAAGGTAAAGAGGTCATCATAGCAATCCTGGATCGTGGAATTGATTATGAGCATCCTGATTTTATCAATGATGACGGGACAACCCGTATTCTGGCTATCTATGATATGCTCGATCCTTCGGGGGCAAATTCACCCGATAACCCTTATGGTATTGGTACCATTTACAACCAGGCGGATATTGACTCTGCCCTTTCAACAGGGAACCGTTTGCCAACGAGAGATGCCGTGGGTCACGGTACAGCATCTGCCGGCCTTGCCGGAGGAAACGGGCACACCAGTAATGGACGATACGCTGGTATGGCCCCAGAAGCATCTTTTATAATTGTTAAAATAACCTCTGAAGGCGCGCCGGCACATGACAATGAACCCGCCGAAACGGCTTTCTATAATCCCGATTATATCCAAACAGCGATCACCTTCGTAAAATCCATTGCAACGGAAAAGGCTATGCCTGTCGTCATGCTCGCTAATTTCGGCAGTATCGGAGCGCCAATGGATGGCAGCAGCAGCCTGGCCCGGATGATTGACAATGAATTTGGCCCGGCGCACCCCGGTCAAATATTTGTGTCCGGCAGCAGTGATGACGGAGGAATGGCCAATCACGCATCAGGAACAATCAGTCAGGGTGACACAATTGATATTAAAATCAATAAAACAACTTCTTTTTTAAGATTCGATTTATGGTACGGTGAGGATGATCGGTTTGATGTAGAAATTATAACGCCAAGCGGGACTTTTGGGCCTTATCCAGCGCCATTTTATAATAGCCAACGTTCTCAATTTTTTACCAGTGAATTCAATTTTTACCATAATGGCAGCGACGTGGATTTTTACAATGCTGATAACAACAAAAAAGAAATCTTTATTGATTTTATAAAATCTGCCGGTTCCTTTACGGTTCGGTTAATAGGAACACAAATCAGTACCGGTAACTTCCATGCGTCGTTAAATCCTTCACGGATTTTTTCAGGGAACAATAATACTTTCGAAACCTTTGCTGTTCCCGGATACACCATTTGGGACCTTGCTTCAGCTAAAAACAATATCACACCAAATTCATATATTCTCCGTAAAACCTGGACAGACATCGACGGGTTTAACCGGACCTATGTGGGGAATGATGCTGGCGAAGGCGCATTATGGCCCGGAAGTGGAATTGGCCCCACTTATGATGAACGCCTGGGGATTACGGTCAGTGTTCCCGGTAATTCAAATATCGCGGCATATGCCCCCAGGTCATACTTTGGGTCCTTGCGCTTTAACCTTGTTCAGGGGGGTGAGGGAATGTATGGCACACTTGGCGCCGTAAGCGGGGCGGCCCCGGTGCTAACGGGAATAATTGCCCTGATGCTGGAAGCCGATTCATCCCTTACTTCTGATAAAGTAAAAACAATTCTGCAAAATTCTGCCATAAAAGATGAATTTACCGGAGAGGTTCCCAATAACCAGTGGGGATATGGTAAGGTTGATGCCTTTGCTGCTATTTCTACCACCCTGGGATCCACAGCAATCCAATCGAAAGATGAATTCAACCCAAAACTGTTTTCATTTGCCCAAAATTTTCCCAACCCGTTTAACCCGGAAACGACTATACGTTACAATCTACCTAACAGGGGAAAAGTACACATAAAGATTTTTAATATCCTTGGAAAAGAAGTAATTAGTTTGATAAATGGTACCATGCCCTCCGGAACACACAAAGTAACCTGGAACGGGAAAGACCAATTTGGGAAGCCGGTAAGTAGTGGTATATATATTTATCAGATAGAAACCGGAAACCAAATTTTACAAAAAAGAATGATGCTCCTGAAATAACCTGAGTTCGACATAAACGATTATAATGCAAGTTGCTTTGTTTTGACAAATTCACATTTTATTTGTGGTTTTTTAGGTAAAAATGAGTATGCGATCAAGCCAGCTGCCACATTGGTTATAAAGTTTGTAAAGCATCTGTGCCGGGAGTGTTCATTTTGACAAATATTTTTGAGTTTATCATTAATGGTTTCTATCAATGTCCGTTTTCTTAAAAGGATTTTATCATCTATGTTCATTAGTGTGTTTTTCAGATTGTTACGAATGTTTGTAATTTGTAAGTCTTCTAAATTACAAATCTTAGTTTCTATGTTTAATATCTTCTAATAAGTATCGAAAAGTACTCTAACGACTTTTTCCATTGGTACTCTATAAATAAAAGTATCATTATTGTCGATAAAGTATAACCAATCATTATATATCCTACAATC
>JANTHG010000034.1 GCA_024762535.1 Calditrichaceae bacterium | reverse complement strand
GTTGCTTTGGAAAATGAAAACGGCGGTTCTTTTTTCGGCCTGGAATATCCGGCGGCGCAAAACACGATGGAACAAAAATCCGGCGCTTCTATTCTAAGCTGCAGCGTGGAAGTGGGAAAGAAGATTACTTCGAAGCCCATCCAAAGCGGCTGGACAGTACTGGCGCTAACGCCGCCGGGACTTGAAAAACTATGGTTTTCCAAATATCTGGAGCGCATCCGCATAACGCCGCTGCGTCCCTACACTCTGTACAACAGTTGGTACGACTTGCGCTCGGCGGAATATCCCAAGGTGCCCAAAAATAATGTGATGAATGAAAAAAATGTCTTACGCATTATTAATCTGATTAAAAAGAATTTTGTGGACAAAAACCATATTCATCTGGACGCCTTTGTACTGGACGACGGCTGGGATGTGCATCAAAGCGATTGGCAGTTGGATAAGACCTATTTCCCTAACGGCCTTAAACCCATTCGCACACAGTTGGACGCCCTGCATACGAAACTGGGAATCTGGTTCGGGCCGGTGGGCGGCTACGATTTTCGTAACGAACGCATCGACTGGATGGGGAAACATGGATATGAAGTAGTCGGTAAAGATGTGGGCAACAATAATCGTATGCTCTGTTTGGCCGGGAAGCGCTATAGCCAATTGTTTAAAAAACGCGCCACAGATTTTGTGAATAACGACGGTATACGCTTTTTTAAATGGGACGGCATCCAGTTTTCCTGCAGCGAAGCGGAACACGGGCATCCGGTGGGCATCTATTCGCGCCGGGCGGTGCTGGATACGCTAATCGGTTTAACCCGGGCGGTGCGCGCCAAACATCCCGATGTGTTTCTGAATATTACATCCGGCACCTGGCTGAGTCCCTGGTGGGTGCAGTACGCCAACCAAATCTGGATGAGCGGCGGCGATTACGGCTATTCGGATGTGCCGTCGGTCAGCCGCCGTGATGCGGCCATGACCTACCGCGATATCGTTTTGTACCAGGATTTTAAGGTAAACGATTTCTGGATGCCCATCGCCAACCTAATGACGCACGGCATCATCAAAGGCAACCTGCAAACCCTGGGCGCCAAAGAACCTATCGATAAATTCACCAACAACGCTTTACTCTATTTTGCCCGCGGCGTTTCCATGTGGGAATTGTATATTTCGCCGGATATTCTCACAAATGACGAATGGACGGCCATCAGCAAATCCCTGCACTGGGCCAAAGAAAATTTTGATATTCTCAAACATACGGAAATGGCCGGCGGCAATCCCGGCGCCAAAGAAGCGTACGCCTATGTGCATTGCAACGGCAGCAAAGGCATCATCGCCGCGCGCAATCCCTTTATCGAAAAACAAAAGTTAAAAATCAAGCTATCGGAAAAATACAATTTGAATCCGCAGGCCAGGGATTTGGTGCTGGAGCGGGTTTATCCCACGCGCTGGGTTGACCCTCAGTTGCATGCGGCCGGTGACGAGCTGACTCTGCCTTTGGACGGTTTTGAAACCGCCGTGTACCAATTGTATCCGTTAAAGGAAGCCACCGAACCTTTGTTGGCCGGGGCGCTGTTCGATTCCCGCATGGAAGGCGACAAGACGACCATGCGCATCCTGCAAACTTCGGGGCAGGCTCGCCTGCTTAATCCGCAGGTGGTGCGTGTGGCAACGCTGAACGGGAAAACGGTACTTCCCGCAAAGCTTAATATTACAGAAAAGACGCTAACAAAAGCGCTTGGTAATATTTCCTTTACTAAGAAAAATGATAATGAATTAAAGGCTTCGTTCAGGCTTGCCAGCGCCGGGGGACGTTTTTTACTCTTGCTGGAAAGCGCATCTGGCAAAAACATTCTGCCGCAGGTTAAAATTATACGCAACGGCAAGGAAGCGCCGGCGCAGGTGGAAAAACAGGACGGGCAGTGGGCCTGGTTCGCGCTCGACGCGCCGGCCGGAAATACTAATTTGCAAATTATTCTGCAGTCAGAAAAAAAAGGTTGGCAGGGCAAAGCTTCAGCCTATGTGATTGCCAAACAACGGCCATCCGGGCAGATGCTCGTATTAACGACAGAAAAGAAACTAACGCAGCGCGCTTTGCCGCCTAAACCGCGTCCCGACGGTTCGCTGAGCCGCACGGTGAAATTGGGGGAAACGGAATTAATGCTGCGGTAGAATCTATTCATCCTAAATGCAAATTTAATTTTATGAATATGAAAAATGGAAATGAATAATCCATGTAGTTATTCAATGCGTTGAATTTCTATTGTTCAAACCAAACGAAAGGACGCTAAATGAACCTAAGCATCATCGATATTGTTATCATTGTCGTCTATATATTAATCGTATTCTTTTCCGGTTCACTGATGAAAAAATACGTCAGCGGCATCAGCGATTATCTCGTAGCCGACCGTTCCATGCAACTGAATCTGGGATTGATTTCCATGATGTGTACGGAAATCGGCATGATTACCTACATCTATTATGCCCAGCTTGGCTATCAGGCAGGATTCTCCGGATTGATGGCCGCCTTTCCCCCGCTGATTGCCTACTGGTTCCTCGGTAAAACAGGATTTATTATTAAACCGCTTTTGGAAATGAAAATCATGACCATCCCCGAATTCTTTTCCAGGCGATTCAGCAAGGGCGTGCGGTTTTATGTGGGACTCATCATGGCCATTGGCGGAATCCTTAATTTTGGCGTTTTCCCGGGCGTGGAAGCCAAATTCATCAACATTGTAACCGGCATTCCGCAGGAACATGTACTAATTACTATGGTGGTTTTGCTGACCATTGTTCTGCTTTACACCCTGGTGGGCGGCATGGTTTCGGTGATTATTACCAATTACATTCAGTATGCTTTGCTCAGCTTCGGCATGATTTTTATAACCGTTGTCGGCTTTCTTAAAGTAGACTGGCACACGATGATTCAGGCGGTTACCGCCTCGGTAGGAACAAAAGGCATTAATCCCTTTTTCCCGAGTGCCACTTCCAGTGAGTTTGGAATTGGATTTTTAATATGGCAAATTTTATTCTGGATTGCGCTGCTGGTGGGTTGGCAGGCTATTTCCATGCGTCTGTTTTCATCTAAAAATGCCAAAGTCGGTCAAAAAATTTACATGTGGTCGGGGCTGATGTTTTTATCCCGCGCCATTTTGCCTATTTTTTGGGGGATTATGGCTCTTGCTCTGTTAGGGCCGAATGTCAATTCCCTGGATGCCCTGCCATTATTTGTTTTAAAAATAGTGCCAAAAGGATTGCTGGGGCTAATTTTTGCCGGATTGCTGGCCGCTTCCATGTCCACGTACGCCAGCTATTTACTGTCCTGGAGTTCCGTGGTTTCGCAGGATATCATTGGCAGCATCATAAAATTCATTACGGGAAAGGAAGCCTCCAATAAAAATCAGATGATTATCAGCCGCATTACCATGGCTGCGGTTATGATTTTTATTATCTGGTGGTCGCTGTTTCATAAATTAGAAGGCTATCTCTATTTTTATCTGAATATGACCGGCATGCTCTTTATTCCGGGTGTGCTGATTGGCGTGGGATTTGGAATTTACTGGAAAAAGGCCAATTCCGCAGGCGCTTATACAGCCTTCACTCTGGCAATGGTACCGCCCATATTGTATCTGGTTTTACCGCAGGAGGTGCGCGCCGGCTGGACATCGATGATGGGTTGGGGCGGCTTTGTACTGGCAGTTGTGGGCATGCTGCTCGGTTCGTGGGTACAAAATCTTTTTAATTCTTCTGCCGCGAAGGAGGCTGTACAATGAATGGATGGGAAATTTTTTGGGCAATCGTCATTGGCTTTTCACTGTTATCTTTTACCTATATGTCGGCTAAAATGCTCTGGTTCGGTTTGCCGGAATTAAAAGAAATGTTTACAACGCTGAGCGAAGAACAGTTGAAACGGGAACAGGGACAATGAAGGAAGTCATCCCGGTGCGCGCCTTAATCCTAGCGGCAGGAAAGGGAACGCGGATGAAATCGGATCGGCCCAAGGTGCTTCATGAAATCTTGGGAAAACCGATTGTAAATTATGTGGTGGAAGCGTTGTCCGCTGCGCCGGTTGAACGAATTGGAGTGGTGGTCAGTCCGGAAAATCACGCAGCCATTCAAAAAGCCCTTGGCGCTACAGTAGATTACATTGTTCAGACCGAACAACTGGGAACCGGACACGCGGTGCGAATAGCTGATGACTGGCTTAAGGATTTCGACGGCAGCCTATTGGTAGTGGTAGGCGATGCGCCGTTTATAACTACGGATGTCATTTTGCGGCTGATTGATGAGCAACAGAAGAGTAGCATGGCCAGTTTGCTAACCGTGCACATGGACCCGCCGCCTCCCTGGGGACGCATTGTGCGCGATGCAGACGGACAGGTGCTGCGTATTGTGGAAGAAAAAGACGCTACCGCCAAAGAGCGGCAGATTACAGAAGTGAGTTCGTCCCATTATTGTTTTGACTGGGACTGCCTGTACCGGGCGCTACATTTTGTGAAAGCGGACAATGCGCAAAACGAGTACTACCTGCCGGATGTGATTGAAATTATGACTCAAAACGGTGAAGCGGTATCAACCGTAACCATCGAAGATAGGCTCATTCCATTCGGCATTAATTCGCAGGAAGATTTGCACTTTGCAGAAACTGAAATGAAAAAACGGAACATACACAATGATTAAAACATCGGCTCCGGGCCGTATCTGTTTATTTGGCGAGCATCAGGATTATTTACATCTGCCGGTGATTACATCGGCCATTGATTTACGTATCGGAATTGAAGGAAACCCGATTCCGGAAAAGAAAATTGTGTTGGATTTACCGGATATTGGCGGGCAGGAAACCTTCCGTTTGCCGGAAGAAGGAACCGACATCCCTTATGTGCTTGAGCGGGACTATTTTCGCAGCGCTTTTAATGTGGCGCGTCGATTTGGTGTAAAAGTTGAACAGGGCTGGAAATGTCGCGTTCACGGCGAAATACCCATTAATTCCGGTACGTCATCATCGTCAGCGCTGATTGTGGCTTGGGTACGTTTTCTGACAAAAATAAGCGCCGTGCAAAAAGAGGAATTTTCCGATCCTGCTTTTATCGGAAAAATCGCCTATCTTGCCGAGGTAGAAGAGTTCGGCGAACCGGGCGGAATGATGGACCAATATGCCACTGCAGTGGGCGGCGTTTTGTTTCAGGATTTTAGCGAACAAGTAAGGCTGGAAAAATTCAGTCCGACATTAGGTACATTCGTGCTGGGTGATTCCCGGCAAGCCAAAGACACCAAAGGGATTCTTAAACGGGTTAAGTTTGGCGTGTTACAGGCTATCGAAAAAATTAAACATAAAGAAGCCGCCTTTGATTTGAAAACTGTGAATAAAATTGAAATAGAACGCTATGCATCCTTGCTTACCAAAGATGAATTCGATGTGCTGCAGGGCGCTGTACTGAATCGTGATTTTACACGAGAAGCCCTAAAATTATTTCAGGCTCCGACCTTTGACGCGCACCGTTTTGGCGTTTTAATGAATGCGCACCAGGAGGTATTGGCAATGCTGTTAAAAATCAGCACGCCAAAGATAGACAACATGCTGCAAGCCGCTTTAAAGGCCGGGGCATATGGCGGCAAAATTAACGGCAGCGGCGGCGGTGGCTGTATGTTTGTGTATGCGCCGGAAAATCCCCAAGCCGTTGCCGAAGCGATTGAGCGCGAAGGCGGAAAGGCCTATATCATTCAGACAGCAAGCGGTGTAGATGTGCAACCCGAAGAAGGTAAGAAATAAATCCAACTATTTCTTGGAAACTACTTTTCATTTCTCGGTTCTATGTTGTTTTGTATATAAAACCATTAGTATCCAATTAAATTACTGTAAACAACATTAAAAAAAATGAAGAACTTTTGAGGCATAAAGTAAAAGATCTTCCGACCTTATGAACAGCTTGACGTCTGAGAGTTTCAAAATTTCTGTGAAATGAACCATAAAATTTCTTATTTTTTCTTTAAAATATTGATTTTTGGTTCTTTTTATTAAGATTAATGAACTTTACCTTTTGTCTGGCCAAAACGTGACAAAAAGCCCAAGCAAAATTTAACTCGAATCGAAACCTAAGAACCTATGTGCAGCCCTAACACAATTCTAACAATAAAAACGCATTTAAAGCCTTATCTTGAATAAAAATGACTTAGCTATTCACGAATCAACTTAGAGGAAATAAAAAGAATGGGAAGTTTTTCTTCACCAGCCCGTATATTAATTGTTGACGATGAAGTGGATATTTTATCCCTGGTCGAATTTCATGTAAAACGCCATGGCTATGAATCCATCTCGGCCACCAATGGTGAAAACGCCTTACAGATAGCCCGAATGCAAAAACCGGATTTATTGATTCTGGATTTAATGTTGCCCGGAATGAATGGTCTGGATGTTTGCCGAACATTAAAAAACGATCCTAAAACCGCTTCTATTCGTATCATCATGCTTACAGCTAAAGGAGAAGAAGATGATATTGTGAAAGGACTGGAACTGGGCGCTGACGATTACATCACCAAACCATTTAGCCCCAATGTTTTGATGGCCCGGGTTAAAAGTGTATTGCGGCGCGATGAAATAACAACCGGCACAACATCAGAAACTGTCACATACAAAGAAATTACTATAGACCCGGCCAGACGAAAAGTAACAGTACAGCAGCAGCCAGTTGAATTGACTTTTACGGAATTTGAAATTTTATTGTTCCTAAGCCGACATCCCGGATTTGTGTTTACCCGGAATGAGATTGTGGATAACGTTCACGGTGACAACTATCCGGTAACCGACCGTTCCATTGATGTACAAATAGTCGGATTGCGAAAAAAATTAACTACAGCGGGAAAATACATCGAAACGGTTCGTGGTGTGGGCTACAGGATGAAAGAAATATGAAAAGTAAAAAATTATTCAGTCAAATTTTCGTTGCCTATCTCGCTTTAACCAGCATCGTCATTTTATTCTTTGCTGTTTTTGAACAAAACACCCTGAAAAATTTCTTTTTCGACGAAGTAAAAAGCGATATGCTGGCCCGCGCACAGCTTATAAAAAACCGCCTTCTTTCTGTTCCTCTTTCGCACAATGCGGCCATTGATTCCCTTAGTAAACAGTTAAGCAATCTTGGCAACGTTCGAATTACCGTGATCTTACTTAATGGAACCGTAATCACCGATTCCCATAAAAGCGCTCTGCAAATGGATAACCACGCCGACCGGCCCGAAGTAAAAACCGCGCTTCTCAATCGGACCGGCCAATCGATTCGCTACAGTTATACGCTTAAAAAAGATTTAATTTATCTCGCCATCCCTATGTATAAAAAGCAGCAACTTGCAGCCGTTGTGCGCGTGGCATTTCCTCTTTCTTCGTACCAGACATCAATAAGCAGTCTCCGCCACCATGTGCTGTTGGCTGCCTTGCTTGCCCTTTTCCTGGGCATTTTACTGAGTTATTACATTTCGTACCGCATAAGCAAACCAATCGAATCAATAAAAAAAGGAGCCGAACGATTTGCTTCCGGCCATTTTAAACCGCCCTTGCCCGAAACCGGCTCCTCAGAAATCCGCTCACTGGCGCATGCACTTAATTCGATGGCCATCGAAATCAACCGGCGTATAGAAACTATTTCCATGCAGCGCAGCGAGCAGGAAGCTATGTTCAGCAGTATGAAAGAAGGTGTAATCGCCGTAAATACCAAAGAAGAAATTTTGCGCTTAAACCCGGCCGCAAAACATTTTTTTAACATCGAAGAAGAAAACCCGGAAAAGCGACTAATTCACGAAGTGATTCGCGAACGGGAGTTACTGGATTTTATCCACGAAGCTCTGAAGCAAACGGACTATTTTGTTAAGGAAATAACCAACATAAATCATACGCTTCATATTTTAAAACTGTCCGCCGTTCCTTTGCATAAAGCGGACGGAACCAATATGGGTACACTCATTTTAATCAACGATATCACCCGGATTAAACAGTTAGACCGTATGCGCCAGGAATTTGTAGCCAATGTGTCGCACGAGCTGAAAACACCAATTACTTCCATTAAAGGCTATGTGGAGACCCTGCGTGAAGGCGCAGTGCAGGATGTAGAAACCAGAGACCGCTTTTTGGATATTATCGCCCGGCAGAGCGAACGCCTGAACGCGATCATCGATGATTTGTTGCAACTCTCGAAAATTGAACAACGCTACGGTAAACTGTCCATTGAACTGCAGCAGAAAGAATTGCTGCCGGTGGTGCGTTCGGCCGTATCTGCCTGTCAGCAAAAAGCGGATGACAAACATATTTCTATCGAAGTGGATTGCGAAACGAAACTCAGCGCGGTCATAAATCCGCCCTTACTGGAGCAGGCCCTGGTGAACTTACTGGACAATGCCATCAAATACAGTAATTCGGATAGCACCGTGCGTATTTCCGCTCAATCCGCTGAACAGCATGTGCGTTTGAGCGTACAGGACCAGGGTTGCGGTATTGAAGCACAATACCATAATCGTTTATTCGAACGCTTCTTCCGGGTGGACAAGGGACGCAGCCGCGAGATGGGCGGCACCGGACTGGGGCTGGCCATTGTTAAGCATATCGCCCTGGCCCATCAGGGTCGTGTGTATGTGACGAGCGCACCGGGCACAGGCAGCACGTTTACCATAGAGCTGCATAAAGAAGCGCTTAAATAAAAGCATAGTCCGTTGCAGGATAGTTATTCTTGTGATAAAAATAATCATCATATCTATTTTACTTTTTAGCACGGCTGTTTTTGCTCAGCAAACGGATAGTTTATTGCTTCGTCTGCGACAGCATACGGCTGTTCTGTCGGCGGATTCCTTACAGGGACGCGCTACCGGCACCGCCGGGGAACGCGAAGCCGGAAACTATATCGCCCGTAAGTTAGCGCAGATTGGTGCGCAACCTTTCGGCAATCAGAATTTATGGTTCCAAAACATTCCCATGCACGGCAGCCAGCCGCTTTCGGCCACACGCATCTGCCTTACCAATAACGGGCAACGCTTTCCCCTGCGCCTTGCTAAAGATTTTCTTTTGTTTCGCAGCGGCGCGCAAACCTTTATCCCGAATCCTACGCCACTGGTTTTTGTGGGCTACGGCATCAGCGCGCCCGAATTCGATTACAACGACTATCTTTCGCAGGATGTGGCGGGTAAAATCGTCGTTTTTTTGCCCGGCGAGCCGCCTTCGCAAGATAAGGATTATTTTGCCGGTGCGGCGCCCACAGTGTACAGTTATCCCGAGTCCAAGCAGCGTACAGCCATCGCCCACGGCGCCATCGGCAGTATTTTACTGCATATTCCAAACGCCGCGCAGGATAAACCCTGGTTGCATTATCAACAGGCTTTCTCGTTCGAAGACGTCACCTTGGCTTATCGTGTAACCGGAAACTTAAGCGTTTTACTTAATACCACGGATTCTTTGGCGCATTTCTTATTCCGGGGAAGCGGCTATAAATTGCAGGATGTTTTACAGGATGCCGCCCGTCATGCGCTGCGTTCTTTTCCCCTTAAAACCAAATTGCAATTCAGCGGCAGTTTTATCGAACGGGATTTTGTAACGCGTAACGTGGTGGGATTGTTGCCGGCCAACACGTTGTTTAAAAAGGATGAATATGTGATTGTCTCGGCTCATTACGACCATCTCGGCATAGGTTTGCCGGTCAGGGGTGATTCCATTTATAACGGCGCCATGGACAACGCGGCTGGAACCGCCGGTGTGCTGGAGCTGGCCCGCTTGCTGAATGCGCCTGATATTAAACGCAAGCGTTCGCTAATCTTGTTATTCGTTACCGGAGAAGAGAAGGGCTTGCTGGGTTCTGCCTACTATACCGATCATCCCTTGGCGCCTTTGTATAAAACCATAGCGAATCTCAATGTGGACGGACTGGCCATGTTCGACCTGTTTAAAAATGTTGTGGGAGTGGGCGCAGATTACTCGGATTTGGGTGAAATACTGAAAGCGACTGCCGAAGAAGACAGTCTGGCCGTAGCGCCCGTTCCGCCACAGTTTTTACAATATGAATCCTTTTCCCGTTCCGATCAGATGTCCTTCGCCTGGGCGGGTATTCAATCCATTCTGATTATGGACGGGTTGAACTACCGCCATCTAACACCCGGCGCGGGTTTGCAGAAATGGCTGGACTGGAATAACCGTATCTACCACTCGCCATTCGACGATATGCAGCAGCCTATTAATTGGCAGGCTGCGACCCGGCATGTGCGTTTTTTAGCGGATTTTCTGCAAACACTGTTGAACACAGAACAAAAAATTCGTTGGAAAGATAGCGTTCCCTTTAAAAACATCCGTTTACAAACCATTGCCGAGCGCCGATAATGAAAACGATTGTATCTATTAAAATTCTTCTGACTTTATTGATTGTCACGGGCTTAAGCGGTTGCCTTTTCATTAAAGCGCCGCAGGTTGCCACCATACGACTGAAAGGTTCGGATACCATGCAGCTCATTGCCCGGGCCTGGGCAGCGGATTATATGAGTAAGAATCCCGGCGTTTCAGTATATGTGCAGGGCGGGGGGTCGGCCACCGGTTTTATGGCCATCAGTAAAGGAACAGCCGATATTGCCCTGGCCTCGCGTTTGATACGCAGTACGGAGGCACAAACCCTTTCCAGACAGTATGAAAAAATCGGGATTTCATTTTTAGTGGCCAAAGACGCCTTAAGCATTTACCTGAATCCTACTAATCCCATAAATAATTTATCTCTAAATCAGTTGCAAGCTATTTTTACCGGACGAGTAACCAACTGGCGCGAGGTGGGCGGCGTGGACGCGCCCATCCGGGTCGTCATCCGCCCACCCACATCCGGCACGTATTTTTATTTAAAAGAACATGTTCTGCACGACAGCGCTTATGTTGCTGCGGCTGTTACCCTTCCCACAACATCCGCTATCACGCAGTTTGTGGCCACGCACCCACAGGCCATCGGTTACGGCGGTTTGGCCTACGGACACGACGTTAAACATTGCAGTATTAACGGTATCCCAGCCAGTGAAGACGAAGTGCGCCGCAACCGCTATCCCTTAACCCGCTATTTGTATTTGTACACTGTGGACAAACCGCAGGGTGAGATCAAACGATTTATCGATTACACGCTTTCCGCCGCCGGGCAAAAAATTGTAGCCGACGTGGGCTATGTGTCCATTTGGCCCACCGGACAATAAAGATAACTTACCGCTTCCTGCGGTTTTCACACAAAAATCTAAACTTATCCAAATATTACGCTAACATTTCTGTGTTATTCTGGTTTGCAGTTATTCAAGTGCCATTATGGATCGGAAAAAGCTTATGAACGGAACGCAAACCAACCATCGTTATTTGACACGGCAATTCTTTTCTTTCATTAATATGCCGCCGGCGTTACAGCCCATACTGGAAGAGCCGCTCTCGCGTTTACTGGCTCTTCATCACATCGATCACTACTATTCATCCATACAGAACACCACTAATGATGATTTCCTTGAAAACGTAATCAACGTTTTAAATATTCGTATATCCGCACATACAAGCGATCTGGACCGTATTCCAGAAAAAGGTGCCGCTGTTATAGTGGCCAACCATCCCTTTGGAGGTATTGAAGGCATTTTGATGGCGGCGCTCTTGCAAAAGAAGCGTCCGGATTTCAAAATCTTAGCCAATCAGGTTTTAGATGTCATTCCGGAGCTGCAACCCTATTTTATCCCTGTGGATGTATTTAAAGGGAAGAACAGCGCCGTTGTTAACATGAAAGCCATTCGCAAAGCTTTGGAATGGGTGCGCAAAGGTCATTTATTGGTTGTATTTCCCGCAGGAACCGTTTCTCATTTTCAGGTAAAGTATGGAGGCGTGGCCGATCCCGCCTGGCAAACCAGTGTAACGCGTTTTATTCACAAATCCAAAGCGCCCGTGATACCGGTTTATTTTGCCGGCCACAATACGCTTGGTTTTCAGGTTGCCGGTATGGTGCATCCTGTTTTGCGCACCTTGCGTTTACCGTGGGAATTAATAAATAAAAAGGGTCAATCGTTCGAAATCGCCATAGGGAAGCCCATTGCCCATCATAAATTGGATGGTTTTAAAACCATAAAAGAGCAGACGCATTACCTGCGATTGAAAACCTATAATTTAGCTAATCGCTATCGTTACAAAATAAGAGATTTTAGCAATACTTCTCCCGATGCCGAAACGGTGGCCGAAGAGCTTCCCTCAAATAATTTATTGCTTGAAATTAATCAATTGCCTTCAAAACAAATCCTTTACCGCCTAAAGGGCAATTTGGTCTTCTATGCGCGAGCTGAACAGATTCCGAATGTATTGCATGAAATCGGCCGTCTGAGGGAAACCGCTTTTCGACTGGTTGGCGAAGGCAGCGGTCGCAGCCTGGATTTGGATAAATACGATTTTTATTACACACACCTGATTGCCTGGGATGAAAAGAATAATAAAATTATCGGAGCCTATCGTCTTGGCCTTACGGATCAAATTCTTAGGAAACACGGATTACAAGGCTTGTACACCGCTTCTTTGTTCCATTTAAAAAAAGCTTTTGTGTCATCCCTGCATTCTGCCATTGAAATGGGACGCTCGTTTGTTAACCCGGAATATCAGAGACATCCCCACTCTCTTTTTTTACTGTGGCGCGGAATCGGAGCCTTTGTAGTGGCTCATCCCCAATATCATAAGCTTTTTGGTATGGTTACCATAAGCAATGCCTATCATCCTGCGTCACAGTATTTGATAATGGAATATCTGAAGAAGAAACACTGGAGCGAGGACTGGGCAGCTTTTGTAAAAGGTAAAAACGGTCATAAGCTGAAATTGAATTTCCCTCCTTATTTTATCGATTCGCTTGAGCAAATTTCCGAACTGGATGGATTAATCGGAGATTTGGAACATGAATTAAACGGCATTCCGGTTTTAATCCGCCAATATATTAAACTTGGAGCGGAATTTATGGCTTTTAATCGTGATGAAGAATTTAGCGACGCACTCGACGGATTGTTGGTGGTCGATTTATTGAAAACAGAACCACGCTTAGTAAAAAAATATTTTGGCACTCAGGGACAAAAGGATTTTTATGCCTATTATGGCATTCGGGTAGATAAACCTTAAAGTCCGGATATAATCGCGATAAAAAAGAATATACAAATCTTCCCCAAAACCCCGTTTTACCACCATCCAATATGTGAATAGCGCACGAGGGTAAACAGTTTCTTCCCAGGATTCTGTTTCCCTTTTTTTACAGAATTCTATTCAAACCTTAACAATGCTTTAACATTTTACCCTTACAATTTGCCAGGTAAAATAATAAATGAGTTTTTTGAAATGGTCAAAGCCATCGGAGAGAATTTTTTACGGTACGATTTTAATCTTTTTATACTATTTTCCAGTCGACGGGAGGGTTCTGTCCTCAAAAAAGTTTACAAAGGCTTTTCACGTCTGGGTGATGGTGAGATCTATATTTTAATTGGTGTGTTGCAGCTATTAGCCGGCGGAGTAGAAGGACGTTTGACTGTGTTGTGCGCTTTGATTGCCTTTGCAGTAGAATTGCCGGTTTATTTACTCGTAAAAAATTCTGTTAAGCGTTTACGACCCTTTGAACGGTTCCCTCAGGTGCAATTTCTCATTCAACCGCCGGATCATTACAGTTTTCCTTCCGGTCATACGGCCGCAGCATTTTTAATGGCCCGTATAATTAGTTGGCAGTTTGCCTGGCTTTCGTTTCCGCTGTTTGTTTTGGCCGGATTGATCGGCTATTCCCGCATTTATCTGCGTGTGCATTATCCTTCCGATGTCTTTTTCGGCTTTATTTTGGGATTGCTCTCCGCCGATTTAGCTCTTTGGATTATTTTTTAAAGGAACCTGTACAAACGATGAAACCATTTTATTGGGGGGTGGCGTCGTCCGCTTTTCAAACGGAAGGTTATGTTCAAAATGATATGACCGATTGGGAAGCGCTGGGCGGGTTCCGACAGGACGGGAAAAATCCTCTCTACCAAAACGGATCAGCGCATTGGTTGCACTGGCAGGATGATTTTCGCCTTTTGGAACAAATCGGCGTTACCGCCTATCGATTTTCCGTAGAATGGGCGCGTATCGAGCCTGAGCGCGGTCAAATCGACCAGGCCGCTCTAGATCAATACGAACGAATGGTAGACCGAATGTTGGAACTAAACATCGAACCGTTTTTGACATTGCACCATTTCACACATCCTACCTGGTTCCACGCGCAAACACCCTGGACATCGGAATTGGCACAGGAGGCTTTTTGCCGTTTCGCGCATATCTTGTTAAACCGTTTGGGCGATCGAATCCGTTACTGGATCACCTTCAATGAACCGCTGGTGTGGGCGCTGGCCGCATACGGTGACGCTAAATTTCCGCCGGGCAAAAGTAATTTAAATGAAATGATGCTGGCATTGAAAAATATGCTTAAAACACATAGCTGCCTGTACCGCCATATTAAATCTGCTTTTCCATTAGCGCAAGTAGGTATCGCCAAGCATTTTATCATCTTTGCCCCCGGACGCAATTGGCTGGCAGTGGATCGCAGTCTGACCGATTTGATACATCACTTTTTTAATGAAATGATCCCACAGGCATTTAAAAGCAATCGTTTAAAATTTCGTTTTCCCTTACTGTTCAATTTTGATGAACCCATTGACCTGAACAACCAAATCGATTTTTGGGGTGTGAATTACTATTATCGTATGCTGGCATCGTTTCGCCTGAATTTAAGAAAACCGATTCATTTTGCTTTTAAAGATGCTTCCGGCGAAGGATTAACGGATATGGGCTGGGAAATCTATTCCGAAGGATTGGCACGCATTCTAAAGCTCGTGGCCGGGTATGGTAAAGATATCTATATTACGGAGAACGGAATCGCTACCGGGAACGACGCACTGCGCATGCGTTTTATGGACGCTCATATCCAGCAGGCGCTTAAAGCCGAACAAATGGGCTTGCCGGTTAAGGGATATTTTTACTGGTCATTTCTCGATAACTACGAATGGCTGGAAGGAAACTCCAAACGATTTGGCTTAGTGCATGTGGATTACAAACAAAATTTTGTCCGCACCCTGAAACAGAGCGCAACGCATTACGCGCGCCTGATTTCCATTGACCGCACCAAGCGGCAAACCAAAAATTTAAAGAAATTCTAACCTGTTTTTAACCATCCTCTAATAATTATTCAGTATGTACAGCCAAGATAAATAAGTTAAAAAAGGAAAAAAATGTTAACCGCTGTTATCATATTTTATCTTCTTGCTTTAACCATTGGGCTGCTGCATTTAGGCGCATCCGCTGTAATTACCCGTAAGCGAATGAAAGTCGCCGATTCATTAAAAGCCAAAGCAAGAAAAGGTGGGCTGCCCAAGGTGACGATTCTTAAACCACTCAAGGGTTTGGATGATCAGTTAGAAGAAAATCTTCGTTCGTTTTTTGAGCTGGATTATCCAAATTACGAGTTAATCTTTGGCCTGAACAGCAACGCCGACCCGGCTTTTGGCGTAGCGCGTAAATTAGCGTTGGAATATGCACACATACATGTGCATATCGAAATCAACGATTTTGAGATTGGCCTTAATCCTAAGATAAACAATTTGTACAATATGGACGCTATGGCCAGCGGGGAATATATTTTAATCAGCGACAGCAATACCCGCGTTCAAGCTGATTTTTTAAATCAAATGATGGATGCTATTCGCGAGCCGGAAATCGGTTTGGTTACGGCAACCATCAGGGGTACAGGCGCAAAACAAGTTGCCGCTGTTATGGAAAACCTGCACATCAACAGCTATGTTTCGCCTAATGTTTTTGTGGCCGACAGCATTTCCGGTATACCTGTCGTCATAGGTAAATCCATTTTGATGTCCCGCGCATTGCTTAAAAATTTGGGCGGCTTCGCCGCATTTAAAAATTATCTGGCCGAAGATTATCTTTTGGGTTTGCGTACCAGGGAATTGGGTTTTAAGGTAAAAACCATTCCTGCGCTTGTGGATAATATAAATGTAAACTGGCCTCTAAAACGCTTTCTGAATCGCCATACACGCTGGGCAAAAATTCGCAGAAATATGCACCTCCACCACTATTTAATCGAATCATTCTCAAACCCGGTAGCCCTTGCAGCAATTCTGGCCATGCTATTGCGAAATCTGCCCGGTTTAGAACTGCTTGCGGGTGTTATTTTGATTAAAATCCTGCATGACCGCTATGTGTCAGGCTTGCTAGGCAGTGATTTACGTTGGTATCACTATTTGTTGGTTCCCTTAAAAGACATATTGATAAGCACGTTATGGGTGATACCTTTTTTTAGTTATAAAGTCAACTGGCGGGAAAATTATTTCAGAATCGGCCGGGCTTCCCTACTGACGCCCGGGATTTCATAAACATATAAAATATAGGAGAACGGTTATGATTATGAAAATTATTAACAATAGTCTATTAAATAGCAGTCTGGAACGCGCTTTGAATTCCAGATTTACAAGCACTAAAAATATTGCTCTTTATGTTGCACTTTTTTTGTCTTTGATATTATTGGCCATCGAGCATATAATGGTTAGGTTCGTCAACAAAGGTTTTAAACTAAGCTAGGAATTCTATGCTTGCGAATAAGCAAAAATATGGTCATGATTACCGCTCGGGATATCTTGAAAATATTGAAATCGACAACACTTTTTCAGAACGCATTTTACAAGAGATAGAACATCCGACTTTCGGCGAATACTTTTCAAAACCAGTGGATATATTTGAGACGGTCATCATCAGCGATATACATCTGGGTAGTAAGGTTTCGCGCACAGATGCATTGCTGGACTTTTTGGAACGGGTGCGCTTTAAGCGCCTGATTATTAACGGCGATGTGTTCGATTCCATCAATATGCGCCGCCTGAATCGCTACCATTGGAAGGTGCTTAGTCGTTTGCGCCGTCTGACCGATCAGGAAAATCATCAGGAAGTGATCTGGATTCGGGGCAACCATGACGGATTTTCCGATCTACTGACCCAACTTTTAGGTGTAAAAGTTTTTAATGAATATCAGTTTAACTGGAACGATAAAACAGTGATTGTTTTGCACGGAGATATTTTTGATACTTTTACCAGTAATTATTCATGGCTCTCTGATGTCGCCGATTATTTTTACCGTTTAAGTATTTATCTGGACCCGGTTAAGATGCGTTTTGGACGCTGGTTAAAACGTAATTCCAAAACGTTTATCCGTAATACAATCATGGTGCGTGATCGGGCGCTGAACTATGCCCGGCACAAAAATGCCGATATAATCATTTGCGGCCATACGCATTATGCCGAAGAAACGGAACAAAACGGCCGGAGCTACTTCAATTCCGGATCCTGGACCGACAGCCCGGCCCATTTTATCGGCATCACGGAAGATGAAATCCGGGTGGTGCCCTATTTGTAACAATTCCGAGATATAAACACGCAAAAATAACCTGATTTTAATTTTATCCTAACAATTTACTAACAATTCCTCGTTATTTTCACTGTATTCAATTGCGCTATTAAACAAAACATTACAAAACAATAAAACAGAATTGTATACCTGCGCTCAGTTGCGCACGTATGCGTTCATAATATAATTAAAAATAGATAGCGGAGGATTCAATGAAAATCCATTTTAAATTTTTTAATTTTGCGGCGGCATTTATTTTAGTATTCGGGCACCTGGCTTTGGCCGGTTCCACAGGCAAAATTAGTGGAACTGTGGTTGATGCCGAAAACGGTGAAGCTTTAGTCGGAGCCAATATTTATCTGGAAAATACGGCATTGGGTGCGGCCAGTGATGTGGATGGCCGTTATATTATTCTGAATATTCCTCAGGGGAAATATACACTGAATATTTCCGTAATCGGTTATGCAGAAACACGCATCAAAGATGTACAGGTTAGACCCGGTGAAACGTTAAAGCTTGATGTTACGGTAAAGCCGGAAATTTTAACCACAGATGTGGTTGAGGTTGAAGCAAAGGCTTTAAAAAATACAGAAGCTTCGCTGCTAAAATCCCGCCAAAAATCTGCCGCGGTCAGCGATGCGGTTAGCGCAGAAGCCATTGCTCAGGCCGGAGCCGGCAACGCCGCTGACGCTATGAAACAAGTGACCGGCGCTTCGGTTGTAGACGGTAAATACGTTTACGTGCGCGGTTTAGGCGACCGTTACACAAGCACCCAGCTTAACGGCTCGGCGTTGCCCAGTACGGATCCCTATAAACGCTCCGGTTCGGTAGATTTAATTCCTTCCAGTATGGTGGACAATATCGTTACCGTTAAAAGCTTTACACCGGATAAACCGGGTGATTTTTCCGGAGGGACCGTCGATATTAAAACCAAGGATTATCCCGATCGTTTTCAATTAAAAATTTCCAGCTCAACGGCCTACAATAGTCAGGTAAATTACAATTCGGCTACGTTGGGCTACATCGGCAGTTCAACTGATTGGCTGGGTTACGATAACGGAACCCGCGCTTTGCCGGAAATAATGAACTCAAAAGACCTGTATATCCCGGATATTGGCGAAGCGAATGCCGACCCGCAAAAAGCCGAACAATTAACCGAAATGACCCGCTCTTTCAATTCGCAAATGGGTCCGGTAAATAAAACAGCGCCGGTGAATCAATCCTATGCTTTTTCTGTAGGTAACCAATATCAGCTGTTTAACCGCCCGCTGGGTGTTTTAGCCAGCCTGACCTATAAAAACAGCTATTCATCCTATAACGACGGCATCTATCGCCGTTGGAATCAGGGTACGCAGGATGTGATGTCCAATGTGTACGATTATCACGATACCAACAGTAAAAACGAAATTTTATGGGGCGGACTATTTAAGGCTTCTTACGGATTTTCACCCAATAATCAGGTTACGTTCAATGCCATGTACAATCGAAATGCGGTCAGCGGGGCGCGGCTTTTGGAAGGGATTTACACCTATGATTCCGATGCGAACCGCACACATCAGACCAGCGTACTTTCCTACAATGAACGGGAACTGTATTCGTATCAGTTACAGGGCGAACATGTATTCCCCGGTTTGGGCGGTATGCGTCTGAGCTGGCGGGGCACGATTGGTAAAAGCGCTGAAGAAGAACCGGACCGACGTGTGTTTTCATCATATTATGTGAACATTAACGGTGAACGCGCTTACGGTATCAAAGATAACCTGCCGCCAAAACGCTATTTCCGTAATCTGAATGAAGACAGGAAGGATTTCAAAATAGATTTAGACTTGCCTTTCAAACAATGGAACGGTCTTTCGTCAAAGCTAAAAGTAGGTGGTTTAATCGCGGGTAAACAGCGCCGTTATTCCGAACGCCTGTTTACCTTTACCGATCAGCAAGGCTTTAATTATGACGGCAACCCAAACCATTTACTATCTGATACCAATACCGGTATTGTAGGATATGATACGGTGACCATCCGCAATAAGCAATACATCACTCCGGAATGGGGTGTGGTAGTGGTGGAAAATATCTTACCGGCGAACAATTATCGGGCCGAACAAAATATTTCAGCCGGGTATGCTATGATTGAACTGCCCTTGCTGACTAAATTGCGCTTCATCGGCGGCGCCCGGCTGGAAACGACCGATATGTGGCTGCAAACACAGGATTCCACACTGGACAAGGGCCAGATTAACACCAATGATATTTTACCATCCGCTAATCTGATTTATAATATCGTACCCAATATGAATCTGCGCTTTGCTTTTAGCCGTACACTGGCGCGTCCCAATTTCCGTGAGATCGGCCCCTTTGCCACATTCGACTTTGATGACGGCGGCGATTCCTATGTGGGCAACCCCCATCTGGAGCGGACTTTTGTTACAAATTATGACCTGCGCTGGGAATGGTTTTCACGTCCCGGCGAAATATATGCGGTCAGCGGGTTTTACAAGGATTTCCAGAAACCTATCGAACGGGTATTTAATTCATTCGGTGAAAACACCTGGAAAAACGTGAACGAAGCGCGGGCCTACGGCATCGAACTGGAAATGCGCAAACGACTGGATGTACTGCACAGCGTACTACATGATTTTATGCTGGGAACCAACCTTTCGCTCATTCATTCCCAGGTGTCCATTGCCGCCAGCGAGTTGGAGCTTATCCGCGGATTGCGTCCCGACGCACCGTCCACACGGCCCTTCCAGGGACAGTCGCCCTATCTGGTAAATGTGAATCTGTCGTATGAAAACGCAGCCAGCGGTATTAGTTCCAGTTTGTATTACAATATTTTTGGCAAGCGCCTGGAACGGGTCAGCTACGGCGGCACGCCTGACGTATATGAAAAACCGGCCGCTCTGCTGAACTTTTCTTTTGGATGGAAATTTATGGAGCACCTTTCTCTGAAGTTTTCCGCCAACAATCTGTTGAATCCGGCTCATACCAAATACCAGAACTTTCAGGGTAAAGAGTATATTTATAGCCAGTATCATCGCGGCCGGACGCTCTCGATGGGTTTAAGTTACCAATACTAAGCTTATAGCCCGCGTTGCATAGACGCGGGCTATAATTTTAAGGTTCTATGTCATATT
>JANTHG010000033.1 GCA_024762535.1 Calditrichaceae bacterium | reverse complement strand
CCAACATGCACTTTTCACCGTACACACTATACACAATTTCACTAAGATCGGGAAAGGTTGTGTGCTAAAAAAACCTAAAAAATGTTTTGATTCTTGAAAATACGTAACTATATTCTGTATTACTAAATGAAGGGTAACCGTAATTTATATGAAAATATGTAAGTTATGGCTGTTTTTTTTAATTTTATATTCGTTTTCGAAAGCAGGATATGACTATTAAAAATAAAAAATATATTAATGTGCTGCTGTTTTTTGTTTTGCTTGCTCTGATTTCCTGCCAGGAATCCCCCAAAATTAGTGATTCGATTGTTGCCGTAGTGGGTGACTATTCCATTCCTTTTAACACCTATAAACAACGCTACAAAGATTACCTTGAATCAACCCAAATTAAAGACAATCTACGTTCACGGCGCTTAGTACTCGAAAACATGGTACGCGAAATTCTGCTGAAACACTATGATGACAACACACATATAACAAATAATCCTGAGTTTCAAAAAGAACTGCATTGGGCCAATAACGAAATGATTCTGGCTTATATGAAAGATCAGGATGTCTATTCCCAAATAACCGTAAGCGATGCGGAATTGCGGCAGGCCTTTGTACGCTTGAATGAGAAAATAGCCGCCCGTCATTTATATGCAGCCACCGCAGAAGAAGCTGACCGCTTGTATCAGCGATTGCAGCACGGCGCCGATTTTAATACGCTGGCAAAAGAAACTTTTACCGATTCTGTTCTAAAAAACAATGGTGGCTATATCGGTTATTTTAGCTGGGGTGATATGGATCCTGAATTTGAAGCGACTGCCTATGCCATGAAGCCGGGCCAAATATCCAAGCCGGTAAAAACGGCTCAGGGTTACAGTATCATTAAAGTGGAAGACCGTAAAGCGAATCCGGTTCTCACGGAGACCGCTTTTATGAATAAAAAAAATCAGTTAACCCGTTTAATTAAAATTTCCAAAAAGGCGGCCGCAGAGCAAACGTTTATCCGGTCTATTTTTAAGGCTGAAAAAGTAAAAGTATATGCTTCCACGTTGGAGCCACTCGTTAAATTTTTGCGCACACCGGACAAAGCAGCCGCGGAAACCGTTGTCGGGCGCATGTCCGAACGCTGTGTCTCTTATCAGGGTAAGACCTATTCCTGCCTTAATATTTTC
The DNA here is from genome assembly GCA_024762535.1 of Calditrichaceae bacterium. GTDB lineage: Bacteria > Calditrichota > Calditrichia > Calditrichales > Calditrichaceae > JANTHG01. The sequence continues at coordinate 19,390 of JANTHG010000033.1, read as the reverse complement.
AAAATGCTTCAGGATGTTCCGGAGCGCTTCGTGCTGAAAATTGAAAATGTGCCGCAATTACAGCAATTGATTGTGGGCTTGTTTGGACAGCAGGCCCTTCTTAAAGCAGCTAAAGAAAAGGGTTATGAATCCGCTGAACCGGTTCAAGAAGCAATCGCCAACAGCCGGAATAATCTCTATTTAAAATTTAAACGTAAAGAAATTTTAAAACAGACATCTGTTCCGGATTCGATGTTGTATCACTACTATCAAAACCATTTAAATGAATTTCAGGTTGAACCCAGAATAAATGTACGTGAAATTTTGTTAGAAAATTATACGCAGGCCTTAAAAATAAAAAGTCAGCTTCTGCAAGGTGCAAGTTTTGCAACATTGGCAGAGAAACATTCTTTGCGCCGCTGGAGCGCTGAGCGCGGTGGCGAAATAGGCTTATCCGATTTGTCGCGTTTCGGTAATTTAAAAGAAAAATTATGGCAAGCAGAAGTAGGCGCATTGGTTGGACCCCTACAGGCTGGTTCCTATTGGGGAGTGTTTCAGATTGTCGAAAAAATTCCGGCCCGGCCGGCGCCGTTTAAGCAAGTTAAAAAGGAGCTCCGGCAGGATTATTTAACAGAACATCAGACGGAATTTATCGGAAACTATATTAACCGTTTGCGCCGGGATGTAACCGTTGAGTTGAATCATAAAAAAATAAAAGAATTTGTTTTACCCTGATTTAGGGAGCTAATTTAAACGGCTGAATCGAAAATTCGGCAAACAAAATTTAATATTTTACAGGAGCATGCATGAAACGAATTGTACTATGGACATTCCTGTTATTGGCCCTGGTATCCCAAACCCTTATGGCCGGCACGACCGGGAAAATAGCCGGGAAAATTACCGATAAGTCCACGGGAGAAGCGTTGATCGGCGTTAATGTGTTTTTAGACGGAACCGTCTTCGGCGCCACTACTGATGTGGACGGGAATTTTATTATCTTAAATATTCCGCCCGGGAAATACACCTTATTGGCCCAATACCTCGGCTACCACGATATCCGCCTTGAAAATATTCGTATTTCTATCGATTTAACAACCAAGCTTGATCTACAAATGACGGAAGCGGCTCTGGAATTGGGCGAAGTGATCGAAGTAGATGCCAACCGGGAAATGGTACAAAAGGATATCACCTCCAGCCAGGCTTCGGTTTCTGCAGATGATATAAAAGCCCTGCCCGTGGCCGAAATGACCGATGTGTTGCAACTACAGGCAGGCGTAACGCGTGATGCCGGCGGCGGTTTTCATATTCGGGGCGGCCGTAGTAACGAAATTGCCTACTGGGTTAACGGCGTTTCCATTACCGATGTGTTTGACAACAGTCAGGGCATCGAAGTGGATAACAGTAGTGTGCAGGAATTGCAGGTCATCTCCGGAACCTTTAATGCCGAATATGGTAATGCCATGAGTGGTATCATTAATACGGTAACCAAAGAAGGGGGTAGCGATTTCCATGGTTCCTTTCAGGCGTACAGCGGCGATCACCTCAGCAATTTTACGGAATATTTCACGGCGATTGATCAGTTTAATCCCTTTACCGACTATAATCTACGCGCCAGTTTGAGCGGCCCTGTTCCGTTTACAGAGAATAAGGTAAAATTTTTCGTGAATGGCCGTTACAATTATAATGACGGTTATCTCTATGGTCTGCGCAAATTCAGCACGACCGGCGACACCTTAGATGGCGCCGTTACAGCGATGAACTGGCTAAAAAAATATACGGGTCAGGCCAAGCTAACCTACTGGCCAACGAATTCCGTTAAAATCAATGCCGAATTGCTCTATTCCAAACAGGATTATCAGGATTACGACCATAGCTATAAATGGGAACCGGATGGCAACCTGTTTAAGTTCTCACAAAGTTATAATTCCTGGTTACAGCTGACCCACACCGTAAATTCCAAAACCTTTTACACCGTAAACCTGGCCTATTTCGATAAAAATTTCCACGAATATCTGTACAAAAATCCATATGATCCACGCTATGTGTACAGCGACACCCTTAATCCGATAGCGTATGCTTTTCGTACGGCCGGAACCAATAATCACCGCTTTGAACGGAACACAAAAACCCTTTCCTTAAAATTTGACTTTACCACACAGCTTACTGAAAATCATCTTGTAAAACTGGGTATGGAAGGGCGTTCGCACCGGCTGACCTTAGATGATTACGGTTTAACGGCTAAACGGGAAAACGGGCAGATCGTCGATCCGTATCAGCCGGAAATCCCGGCAGACACGTCGGCCATTCGTACCAGATACGACCGGGAACCGGTTGAGTTCTCAGCGTATGTGCAGGACAAGATTGAATATAATGATATGATCATCAATATCGGTTTGCGTTTCGACTATTTCGATTCCCGCGGGCAGGTACTGGTGGACCCCAGCGATCCTAATATTTACAATCCGCTGCGGCCGGAGCTGGTAGGTTTGAGCTATGCCGAACGGGAACCCTATTTTTACAAAGACGCCAAACCCAAATATCAGCTAAGTCCGCGACTCGGTTTGGCCTATCCCATTAGCTCACAGGGAGTCATTCATTTTTCGTACGGTCATTTTTTGCAGATTCCGTCCTTTGTCTATCTTTACAACTCCGGCGGTTACAAAGTACCGGAAACCGGGCAGTTTTACGGCCCGTACGGCAATCCCGATCTGGAAGCGCAAAAAACCGTTATGTACGAATTGGGTTTGCAGCAGGAAGTATTCACGGATTTCAAAATCGATGTAACCGGATTTTACCGTGATGTGCGCGATTGGATTACTTCCGGACCATTAACACCCACCCGTAACGGTGTTTTGTATTCCAAATACATTAATAAAGATTATGCCAATGTAAAGGGCATTACCTTAGTGCTCAAAAAACGCTACAGCGACAACTATTCATTTGACGTCAGCTACACCTATCAGGTGGCGGAAGGTAGTAATTCCTCTCCGGAAGAAGAATTTTATTCCGAGCAATCCAACAACGAACCAACATTGTATTTACTTCCGCTGGATTGGGATCAGCGCCATTTGCTGAACGCTTCTTTTTATGTGGGAACGGACATTTGGGGTTCCAGTCTACTGGCCCGCCTCGGTTCCGGTTTGCCCTACACACCCGAAATTACACAATATACAGCGGATCGTGGCATTACCTGGGGCTTACAGAAGAACAGCCGCCGTCGTCCGTATCAGTTTACTTTGGATTTAAAACTTCATAAAAACTGGCAGATGGCCGGATATCATTTCGTTACCTTCCTGCGGGTTTTCAATTTATTAGACAGTAAAAATGCAGTGAATGTCTTTGGCGATACCGGTAAACCGGATTTTACCACCGAGCATGTACCAGACGATTTGACACAACGTCCTAATACGGTAGCAGAATACCGGCGTTTCCCCTGGAATTACGGAGAACCGCGACGCGTACAGTTTGGTTTGGAATGGACATTCTAATTGAGGAGCTTTTATATGAAACGATCGGTTAATAACCTGTCTTTTTTATTAATGACAATGATTCTTCTGGCAGGCCTGTTTGCGCAAACCGCTTTGGCCTATGTGCCCGGTAAAGAACGGGGTGATCCCAAATACCGGCGCAAAGCCCAGATGGAAGGCAATAATATTCGTACAACGATTTTCAACTACGGGCAAACCGGACGTAACGGCTCGGTACCCATTTCTGAAGAAACGCCCTATGAATGGCCTAAAAACACCGGCAAGGTTTATCTTGCTTTAACCGGTATTTTTGTGGGCGCCGAAGTGACAGACGAGAACGGCGACATGCAGCACATCATAGTTACACAAAATTATCGTCAGTCGGACCAGGGCAAAAGCTGGAACTTTGAACCGGTTCCGGGCTATTTTAATCCCGATGTGGAAAGTATTGCCAATTCGGTTGATCCCAGTACCTGGCCTGCATTCTGGCCGGATAAAATGAACATCGATCCCGAAAGCGGTTCCGAACCGGGTTGGCCCGGCAGCTGGAATGGCTATTTTGGACAGAATAAATTTAATGCCGATCAGGAAATCTTTTACCGCGCTTCGGACGACCGGTACGACAACTACCTGTATTTTCCGGACAGTACCGATCTTTCCCGTCACGGCCTGGGCATCTTAATGGATGTGCGTGTTATGGCTTGGTCACAGATTTTGGTTAGTGATGCGGTTTATATTTTGCATACGCTTAAAAATGACGGTACCAAGGATCTGGACAAATTTGCCGTAACCCTTTGGGTGGCTGATTTTGTAGGCGGTGACGGCGATTCACAGGATGATATTTCGGATTTCGATATTTTGAATGATATTATGTGGAGTCGTGATAATGATAATAAAGCGCCCACCTTTGGCAATGATCCGGTTGGAATTGTAGGTATATCGCTTTTAGAAACGCCCGGTAACGCTACAGACCGTATCGACAACGACGGAGACGGCGAAGACGGTCAAAAGGTAACCGAAGAAATGCTGATAGGTGAAGGCGATGAATCCATTGCGGATAACGATCCCCGCCGCAGTGATGGCATCGACAACAACCGTAACGGCCTGATCGATGAAAATGAAACCTATATTGCTTTTGGCGATCAGGTGGGTGTGGGTTTTGCAGACGGTGTGGACGCCAACGGCAATGCCGAAGAGGGCAGCCCTGTGGTTACTCAGGAAATGCTGGATTTATCTGCCAATGACAACGTAACGGTGAACGGGCAAAGTTATAGCTGGCATCGCTGGCCGGCCAATCCCGAAACGGATACGTTGCAGGATTCGGTGATTCACTTGACCATGCTGGATGAAAACGATTTGGGTATGGCTTTCAAAGACGCTATCGATAACGATGACGACGGTGAGGACGGCAGCCCGGTTATCACGCAAGCTATGATCGACCAGGCGGCAACCGATGCGCCTTACTATCGGGTTAAACTGGCAGATACCGGCGTCATTCTGTATGATGTAAAAGCCGAAGACCTTGGTAAAAAATATGCCGACGGTATTGACAATGACGGCGACGGCGCTGTGGACGAAGATATTGATGAAGGCATTGACGAAATGATCGACGAACGCCGGGATGATTTTATCGATAATGACGGCGACTGGAATCCCCTTTTGGATGATGTGGGTATTGACGGTATTGCCGGCACTGGGGATTACGGAGAAGGCGACGGTAAACCCACCTCCGGTGCCGGAACAGACGATCCGGGCGAACCGAGTGTGGACGTAACGGATGTGTCGGAAACCGATCAGATTGGTATCACCAGTGCGGCCAGAACTCCGGCAGGAGGATTAAATATCAATAGCGACGCCACTATGTGGTTCGATTTTATGATTCCCGGAAAATATTATGACCCGCGCTCAGTCCAGGCAGGTGAATATGATCTATGGGTAACCTCGGGTTACTTCCCCATTCGTTCCGGACAGAGTGAGCCTATTTCGATTGCCGTGATTTTAGCCAATGGCCCTTCCAACGATCCGCAGGGCGAAAAACGCAAAGCGGCTGTACTTAAAAAGCGGGTTCGGGCTCAGGAAACATACAACAACGATTACCAGTTTGCCAACGCGCCCATTACACCCCGTTTAACGGCTATTCCCGGAAACAACAAAGTGACACTGTACTGGGATGATCTGGCTGAAGAATCGTTTGATTCCTATATCAATAAAATCGGTGGTATTGGAAAAGATTTTGAAGGGTATCGTATTTATCGCGCCAGCGACCCGGCTTTTGAAGATGCGTTGGATGTTACGGATGCGTTTGGTTCCCTTAAATTCCGCTCTCCAATTAAACAATTTGATTTGGTAGATGGCATCACGGGTCTGGATTCCGTTGGTTTGGATGGCGCTCATTTTTATCTTGGAGATGATTCCGGATTGCGCCACTCCTGGGTGGATAGTTCGGTTAAAAACGGATTCACCTATTATTATGCCATAACCAGTTATGATTTTGGATTTACGGCCGGAGACATTTTGCCGACCGAATGTGCTATCCGGGTCAATTTGAAACCGGATGGAAGCGTGGAACTCGGTCCGAACGTGGCTCGGATAACGCCGGAAGCGCCGGCTGCCGGTTACATTCCGCCTCAAATTAGTACAATTAAGCATGTAACCGGTTCTTCCAGCGGAACGATTGATTGGGAAATTATTGATCCTAATAAAATAAAGGACGGCCATGTCTATCAGGTTAGCTTCGAAGATACCTTGCGTCTGGGTAAACACGGCGCACAGGATACGTTAACCACACTTAATTTTACGCTGTATGATTCCACGGCAGATAGCACATTAATCTATAAAAGTGAACATCTGGCTGCAAACTATGAACAACCTATTACGGATGGTTTCCGACTAACTTTTCACAATGAAGATCAGGTTGCTATTAATAAAGAAGAATCCGGTTGGATTCCGGCTAATGCGCCTATTCCGGCTTTTGATTTCCGCAAACTCACGCAGAGTGTCGGTCCGGAAGGGGAAGAGCGTTCCAATGATTACGAAATTATTTTTGGTGATGTGGGCATTGGGCAATCCACTCCGGGATATTATGAAGGAAATTTTTATGATGTTCAGGATGTGAATTTTAAAATCAGAAATACATCCGAAGATGTTCCGGTAGATTTCGTATTTGCAGAGTTTGATACAATAAATGGCGGGCCCGGAAAGTTTACCGGTGCGGTTAATTCAGTTGAACTGTTTCCCAACGTGTTTGTGGACCTGCCTCAGTTTGATGTGATTGCCTTACTGGAACCCAAAACCGTAAATGGCCGCGATACCTTGCTGTTTACCTGGCAGTTTAAACTGACACAAGAGCCGGATTCACTTCTGCAACGCCAGCCCCAGGCCGGCGATAAGGCCAAGATCATCATTAAAAAGCCTTTCCTTTCCGCCGATTCATACAGTTTTACCGCAACAGCCGGAAAGGTGGAAACGCATCAGGCCAAGCAGGATTTAAAGAATATTAAAGTGGTCCCCAATCCTTACGTGGCTACCGCTGCCTGGGAACCGAAAAACCCGTACAATTCCGGTCGCGGGCCCCGTTCTCTTCATTTTACACATCTTCCTAAACAGTGTACTATCCGGATTTTTACCATTAACGGGGAACTGGTGAATACCATTGAAGTAAATAACCCGGTAGATAACGGAACGGCCTATTGGGACATGCTGACTAAAGATAAATTATCCATTGCTTATGGCATTTATATTTATCATATCGAAGCCCCGGGCGTGGGCGAAACAACCGGTAAATTTGCGGTTATTAAATAGGTAAAGGAGCGCATGGTGAAAACAAATAGAATAATCGGATTAATCTTGCTTGCCTTGTTGCTCGCCTCGGTGAGTATAGCTGGCAGTGTGAGTAAAACCGGAACAACCGCATCTAAATTTTTAAGTATGGGAATTGGCGCCCGCGCCATTGGCATGGGCGGCGCTTATGTTTCGGTGGGGACAGACGCTACGGCCATGTACTGGAATCCTGCCGGGATTGCGGATGTTCGTTCCAATCAGGCCATCTTTAGCCAAACCAACTGGTTGTTGGATATTAAACTCAATTACGTGGGCCTGGTATTGGACCTGGGTTCTGCGGGTAATATGGGGATTAATATGACCGCTCTGAGTATGAGTGATATGGAAGTTACTACGGCCAACAATCCGGATGGAACCGGCGATACGTTTGGCGCAGGTATGTATGCGTTTGGTCTGACCTATGCACGTCATCTTACTCAAAACTTTATTATTGGTGCCAATTTAAAATATGTGCGCGAAGATATTTCAAATTCTTCAGCTCAGGGTCTGGCTCTGGATATCGGTACCATGTTTACCACGCCATTTTACGGAATTCGTTTTTCCAGCAGCATTACCAATTTTGGCACCAAAATGCAGATGGCCGGAGACGATTTGATCATTCAGCACGATCCCAATCCCAATTCCTTTGGTGATAATGCCAATTTAAATGCCTATTATGCCACCGATAGCTACGATATGCCCTTACGTCTGCAAATTGGTTTGGCAAAAGACTTTAATTTTAGCGGACAAAGGCTTACATTAGCGGTGGATGCCGCTCATCCAAACGATAATACCGAATATGTAAACCTGGGTGGTGAACTGGCCTTGTTTGATGAAATGATTTTTTTACGCGGCGGCTTCAAAAGCCTGTTTATGCGTGACCGCGAAGAAGGTCTGACTTTGGGCGCCGGTTATCGCACGCCGAAAGTGGGGAATTTTGATTTATCCATCGATTATGCGTTCCAAAATATGGAACATCTTGGAGATATTCACACATTTGGCTTTATTTTATCGTTTTAAAATTTGAATCGGGAAAGGAGGTGTTGACACTCAAATTTATCAATAATTAATTAACTTGTAATTTTTAAAGGAGGAACCATGAAGCTTTTGCTTACATTGTCAACCATTGTACTCCTGGCTACTGGTACTATTTTTGCGGACCAGTGGACAGAAAAGGCGACCGACGGGACGCCTGACCAAACCTGGGGTTTTAATTCCCAAACCGGTGGAGCTAAAATGGAAGTTATCGATTCCACAGGTTCGGCCTGGGGTAGCTATGTTATGGCTTTTACGGATTCGGGTTATACGGGTTTAACGTATCTCGATGGTGTGCTATTAACGGATTATACCATTGAAGCGGATCTGTATATTGTTGGTCCAGCCGATGCTAATGCCAATTTATATACGGGTATCGGCATTAAAATGGCCAATGATGAAAGTAAATATTATCGTGTTGTTTATAGAAATTCCAGCTCTTCGGACAACGGACAAATTAAACTCCAGGGTTATGATGGCGCTAACTGGCATATCAGCCAAAAATGGAATCCCGGTGTGGATTTTACCGCTCTCGAAACCGGCTGGCATAATTTTAAAATCAAGGTTCGCGGAGCCGATTTTTGGGTATATGTTGATGGCCAGATGATGCCGGGTTGCCCTTTTACGGATGATGCCCCCTTTTTGACGGAAGGCTATCCGGGTATATATAAATATAATACTGGCATCGGAACGGTTATGTTCGATAACTTTACCGTAACCACACCCGACATCTTTTTCTCAGAATATGAAGAAGGATCCAGCAACAATAAAGCATTGGAAATTTTCAATCCTACCGACCATGTAGTTGATTTAACTCAATATGCCTTTCCGAATACAAGCAATGCTCCAACGACACCGGGCGAATATGAATACTGGAATACCTTTACCGATGGCGCTACGCTGGCTCCCGGTGATGTGTATGTAATTACGCATCCGGATGCCGATTCCGTAATGCTTGCTCAGGCAGACCAGACATTCCAATATTTAAGTAATGGTGATGACGGTTTTGCCCTGGTAAAAGGTACCGAATCCGATTATTATGTAATTGATCGTATTGGAACCTGGGATGCCGATCCGGGTAGTGGCTGGGATGTTGCCGGTGTGACTAATGCAACCAAGGATCACACTTTACTTCGCAAAAGTTCCGTATTTATGGGTGAATCCGACTGGGCCTCCAGCGCCGGTACCGATTCTCTCTCTTCGGACTGGCTAGTTATGGGCAACGACGACCATTCAAATTTGGGAATGCATACCATGGATGGCTTTGTTGCAGGCCCCGCCGATGTTACTTTCCAGCTTAACATGAGCGTGAAAGTACGCAAAGGTGAATTTGATCCTATGACGCAGGTCGTTCGGATGACCGGTAATATTACGGATCCGCAATGGGATCCGGCCAATGCGCCGATTCTGGAGATGGTTGACAGTGTAAATTATATTTTTGCCACTACGTTAACTGTTGATCCCGGTGACTATGAATATAAATATCTAATTGGTGATGCCTGGGGCATGGACGAACTTCAGGGCCAGCCTAATCGTGCTATTTCCGTAACAGCATCCGAAACCCTGGATCCTGTTTATTTCAATAATGAAGACCATGTTACTTTTGATACGCCTCCGGCCGGTATGGTAAATGTTATGCTCAGTGTAAATATGAGCCGCCAGAACCAAATTGGTAAATTTGATCCGGCAGCGGACACGGTTCGTGTAACCGGTAGCATTACCGATCCTCAGTGGGATCCGGCCAACGCACCGATTTTGGATGATGCAGATGCCAATCTGGTTTACACCACTACTATTCAGGTAGCGCCTGGTGATTATGAATATAAATATCTCCTCGGAAGTGCCTGGGGTAATGACGAACTGCAGGGTCAGCCAAACCGCAGCATTTCGGTAACGGCAGATACGGCTTTGCTTCCGGTTTACTTTAATAATGAAAAATATGTTGTAAATCCGCCGGAAGATACGGTTAAAGTGAACTTAACCCTTTCCGTAAATATGGCCGTTCAGATTTTGGAAGGTGATTTTGATCCGAGTACGGATGTGGTTCGCTGCGCCGGCGCTTTCCAGGATTGGAGCCCATCCACCGCTCCTGATATGGTAAACGCGGATATTAACGCAGACAGTATTTACACAGTAACATACCAGGTATCCCGCCGGGCCAGTTATGAATATAAATTCTTAATTGGAACGGATTGGGGAAATGAAGAAGCCAATAACCGTAGTGTTGTTGTTGGTGATGATGACGTTGTTGTTCCCACTGTATTTTTTGATGATGACGATGTAGTAACCATTAAAGCAGATGGAAACATTAAGTTCAACGTTAATATGGATGTGCTGACCGAAGTGGGTATTTTCAACCCGGCAGCGGATTCTGTTCATGTTCGCGGTAGTTTTAATGGCTGGAATTCGGATGATGCTGCAAAATCGCACATGGAACGTAATGCCAGCAATCCTTTAAACTGGTTCCTGAATGTACCGTTTACTCAGGTTGGCATTGGGGATGAACAATATTTCAAATATTATGTACAGTTAGCCAACACCACGGTGAATGGTGTTGAATGGGCTGATGGCTGGGAACGGCCCACTACTACCGGTGGTGGAAATCGTAACGTTGCCTTTGCCGGACAAACAGCTCAGGATTTAGATCCGGTCTATTATGATGATGTTCATCCGGATTGGGTTGTTCCAACAGGCACCAACTTACAGGTAACTTTTTCCGTAGATATGACTCCGGCTACGGATGCCAATTTGCAGGCTATTCCGTTTGCAGCGGGTGACAGCCTCTTTTGGGTTTGTGAAGAACCGGCGTTTGTGGTTACACAGGGCTGGGAAGACACCAATGAAATGCGTGTTTTACGCCTTACCGATGATGATGGCGACATGATCTACACCGGAACCCTGACCGTTCAGGAACCGGCATGGAATTCGTTTGTGTACCGTTATGCATACGTTCATAAGGCAGACATGAGCTGGAATGCGGAACCGGAGGGTTACTCTAACTTTGCCTATCGTGTGCGTTATGTGGGCCAGGATGCGGCGCGCAGCTTCCCGCAGAATCCCTGGAACATGCCTTTGGATACCTGGACTAACAGTGAAGTAAAAGCCGATCAGGAAACCGATCCGTTTACTTCTTACACAGCCATTGACGATGAAGTTACCGTTCCGCAGACCTATGCTTTACTGCAGAATTACCCGAATCCGTTCAACCCAACCACAGCCATTCCGTTTACTTTAGCTAAATCCGGAAAGGTTACTCTGTCCGTTTACAATGTATTAGGACAGAAAGTCCGTACTCTGTTGAATAATGAAATTGCTTCCGCAGGTACCCATGTGGTTAAATGGGATGGTCTGGATAACACAGGCAGCAGAGCCGCTTCAGGCGTTTATTTCTACAAAATCCAGTCCGGCAATTTTACGGCCGTTCAAAAAATGATATTAATGAAATAGCTTAAATCGGTTAGCGTCTTATACCGATCTCCCTTCGGGGGGATCGGTATATTTTTATACACTCATTTTTAAAGCCGGTTTTTATTTTAATAAAGATCGGCCTCGGAAATGAGTAAACACAGAAGTAAAACGGAGATCAAGAATGGCATTAGTGGATTATGGAATAGTACTCGTTTACCTTTTGGGGATGATTATTGTCGGCCTCTATTTTCAGCGACGTGCTTCCAGCAATATTGATTCCTATTTTCTCGGAAAACGAACCATCCCGTGGTGGGCTCTTGGTGCGTCGGGTATGGCCTCCAATCTGGATATCAGTGGAACCATGATTAATACGGCCTTTGTATTTGCCCTGGGCGCTTCCGGGTTTTTTATTGAAATTCGCGGCGGCGTTACACTGATTATGGCCTTTTTGATGATTTTTCAGGGGAAATGGAATCGCCGGGCGTTGGTAATGACTCTGGCCGAGTGGATGCACTTTCGTTTTGGAAAAGGCAAACAGGGCGATGTGGCGCGGTTGATTGCGGCCATTTCAATTATTACTGTAACGATTGCTATGATTACCTATTTTGCCATTGGTTCAGGAAAATTTGTAGGCGAATTTCTTGGTATTCCCGCTTTTTGGGGCCTGTCATCCCAATTTTGGGCGGCAACTTTGATGATTGCTCTGGCCATGATTTATACCGTAGCCTCGGGTTTATACGGCGTTATCTGGACAGATGTGTTTCAGGGTGTGCTCATTTTCGGCACCATTCTTTATATCTGTGGATTGGCCTTTTTCAGCTTTAATCTACCGGACTTGTTTCAGGTGTCCGTTCCCCTGCGCGAAGGCGGGTTCATGGCTCTCAATACAACCAAAGATGCCTGGACCAGTATCCTTCCCTCCTGGAACCTGAATTTACCGGAACAGTCCGCTTATTCCATTTACAATTTATTCGGCATTGCCATTCTTTTTTATTTACTAAAAGTAACCATTGAGGGCAGCGGCGGGACCAGCCAGTATATGATTCAGCGTTTTTTTGCATCGCGCAGCGATCGTGAATCGGGTTTGCTTTCTCTGTTTTGGACTTTTTTACTGGCCTTTCGCTGGCCTTTTATTGCGGCTATTGCAACCATGGGCGTTGTGTTTGGAACGCAGCAAGGCGTGATTCAGGACCCGGAAACCGTATTGCCTGTGGTAATTAATCAACTAGTTCCGGTAGGTATTAAAGGTTTTCTCATTGCCGGACTGATGGCGGCAGCCATGTCCACATTCGATTCCACAGTGAATGCCGGCGCAGCTTACTGGGTGAAAGATATTTACCAAACCTACATCAATCCCAAAGCATCGGAAAAATTATTGATGCGCCACAGCCGCTGGGCTTCGGTCGCCATTGTGTTACTGGGCCTCGGATTTATGCTGCTGATTAATAATATAAATGAAATCTGGGGCTGGATTACTTCCAGCTTGGGCGCCGGTTTACTGATTCCCACAATGTTGCGCTGGTACTGGTGGCGGATGAATGGCTACGGATTTGCATGGGGAACATTGGCCGGAATGGTAGCCGCGGTTCTGCAACGTCTCTTTTTACCGGCGATTCCGGAATATTATGCCTTTGGTATTGCCACCAGTTTTTCGTTAATCGGCGTCTTACTGGGCACATTGTTTTCCGAACCCACAGATGAAGCGACCTTGCTGGAATTTTACAAACGTACCCGTCCGTTTGGTTTCTGGAAACCGGTACGTGAAAAATTAGAAGCTTCCAAACTTGAAGAAATCAACAAAGAAAACCGTCGGGATATTTGGTCTACCTTTATGGCTGTACCCTGGCAAGTGGTTCTCTTTTTAACCGGAATGACCATTATACTCAAACGCTGGGATGAATTCGCCTGGCTTAGCCTGATTCTTGTAGCGCTTTCTGCCGGACTCTATTTTAACTGGTTCCGCCACCTCTCTTCGGAAGTTCGCGTGGATTAAGGATTTAAAGGACTTATCAACAATAATCTAAAGTAATGCTGGAAGATTTGAACAAAACGAACGTACAATGGTTTTTTAGGACCTTATTGCCCGCACTTTTATTAAGTGTTGTAATTACAACAAGTTGTGCTGATAAAAAGAAAAAAATAGTTCTCTGGTCATCCATGCGGCCGGTCGAACGAGCGTTGCTCGATTCACTTTTGCACAAGTTTTCCACAACTTATCCACGGTATGACTTCGGCCAGCTTTTTTATGCGCCCGAAGAAGCACGAACAAATTTTATCATCAGCGGAATGGCGGGAAAGGGTCCGGCCATTATTCACGGCGCCAGCGATAATATCGGCCCGTTTGTGGAACTGGATGTTATTCAGCCGATGGATACCCTGTTCACCAAAACGTTTCTCAACCGCTTCCTCAATACGCCTTTAAAGGCCAACACCTGGTTTAAAGGGCATCTTTATCAGGTGGCGGATCGTGTGGGCAATCATCTCTGTTTGGTGTACAATAAAGATTTGGTACAGAAACCGCCTCAAAGCATTTCCGAGCTGATTGCCATGGGAGAAAAGCTTACCAAAGATGATGACAACGACGGCAAGCCGGATCATTATGCTTTGGCCTGGAATTACACGGAGCCCTTTTTTGCTATTCCGTTTATCGGTGGATATGGCGGCTGGATTTTTAACGTACGCTATGAACCTACGCTGAATACGCCGGCCACGGTGAAAGCGGCGCAGTTGATTTATGATTTGGCAAACAAGTACAAAATCATTCCCTCGGAATGTGATTATGAAGTGGCCAACGCTCTGTTTAAAGAAGGCTTATCCGCAATGATTATTAACGGACCCTGGTCCTGGGGAACCTATCTGAAAGCGGGTATGCACATCGGCCTGGCGCGAATTCCGAAAATCGATGAAACGGGATTGTGGCCCACGCCGCTTGTTTCGCCCATGGGCTATTCTCTGAATAAAAATTTAAAAGGCAAAGATTTACAGGTGGCGGTCGAGCTGATTAAATATTTAACCCGGCCGGAAGTGGAATTGCAATTTACCCGCCTGAGCGGATCCATTCCCTCCGTACAGTCCGCCTATGCCGACACCTTAGTGAGCGGTAATCCGCTGATTCAGAGCGCCATCGATCAGTTGATGGTAGGAAAACCCATGCCGGTGGTTACGGAAATGCGCTGGATTTTTGACGCCATGCGTCCGGGTTATCAAAGCATTTTTACAGGTCGGATGACGCCTGTACAGGCAGCAGCGGATATGCAGCGCCTCGCTGAAAAGCTGATTAAAGAAAACAGGGAATAAAAACCCTTGATAGGAATGACGAGTTAAGAACGTGGACCTTTATACCAAAAATAATCGCTTAGTCTATTTATATGTAATGCCCGCCGTTGTTGTAATGGCGCTGGTTGTGCTCTATCCCTTTATCTACAATGTGGTGATTTCGTTTTCCAATATGAATCTGACCCATTTCCGCAACTGGTCGCTGATTGGCATAAAGAATTATGTTTCGGTAGTGGCCGATTCAACCTTTTGGTATTTTTTCTTTAAGACCATACTTTGGACCGCGCTGAACTTAATATTTCATGTAGGAATCGGTCTGCTTTTGGCTTTGATTATCAATGAAGACATCAAAGGGAAAACTATTTTTCGCACCTTGCTGATTTTGCCCTGGGCAGTACCCCAATATATTACCGCTCTAACCTGGCGCGGCATGTTTAACAGTGAATTCGGCGCGGTCAATTTGCTTCTGGGTCATCTTTTCGGTTTCGAAATCCCCTGGCTTTCCACCGAATGGGGCGCTTTTGCCGCCTGCCTGATTACCAATATCTGGCTGGGTTTTCCGTTTATGATGATTATCGCACTCGGCGGCTTGCAGAGCATTCCCAAAAGCCTGTACGAAGCGGCGGAAATTGACGGCGCTACCCGATGGATGCAATTTAAAAACATCACTCTGCCTCTGCTAAAACCGGTTATGGTACCGGCCATTACCCTGGGCGTTATCTGGACCTTCAATAATTTTAATGTGGTCTGGCTGGTCAGTAACGGCGGTGAACCGGCGGATACAACGCATATCCTGGTTTCGTGGGTGTACAAGGCGGGTTTTACCTATTTCCGGATGGGATACGCTGCAGCCTTTTCCATGATTATCTTTGGCTTACTGCTCATTTTTAGCTGGAAATTTATTAACCGAACCAAAGCCACGGAGAATGTGTACTGATGAAAGCCGGTAAACTGACAAAAGTTGAAAAAGGACTGGCCTATGCCGTACTGCTCCTTTTTACCGCCTTTTCCTTATATCCTATTCTGGTGGTTTTCTCTATTTCCATCCGCCCGGGTGACCGGCTGCTCAGTAAATCCCTGGCGCTCATTCCGCCGGATGCTACCTTTCAGGCCTATGTGGATTTATTCACCAAAGAGCCGTTTATACGCTGGCTAAGCAATAGTCTGATTGTTTCGGCTTTGGTAACCGTATTTGCCGTTTCCCTGGCAGCCACAGCCGGATATGCGTTCTCCCGTTACAAATTTAAAGGGCGTGATTCCTCTATGGTGGCGCTGATTACCACGCAGATGTTCCCTGTAACCATGCTGCTTTTGCCATTGTTCATCATGCTTATTTCCATTGGCGCATACGACAGCTACATCGGTTTAATTATTGCCTACACGGCCACGGCCCTGCCCTTTACCATCTGGCAGATGAAGGGCTACTACGACACCATCCCTTTTAGTTTGGAAGAAGCCGCTACCATAGACGGCGCAGGACCGTTTACCACTTTTTACAAAATTATTCTGCCGCTGGCTCTGCCTGCTCTGGCCATCACAGCGCTCTTTTCTTTTATGACCGCCTGGTCGGAATATTTAGTGGCAGCCGTACTGATTCAGGATCAGAGCCTGTTCACCCTGCCTATGGGTCTCAAACTCTTTTCTTCGAATATGGAAGTGGCCTGGGGGCTCTATTCGGCCGGTGCAGTGGTGGTAAGCATTCCAGTAGTGATTTTATTTTTAAGTTTAAGCCGCTGGCTGATTTCCGGCCTGACGCTGGGAAGTGTGAAGGGTTAATGATGAGACGAACAGTAACCGGAATCATTTTACTGGGGCTGCTTAGCCTGGCCTGCACTAAAAATCAAAATACGCTTAAGCTGTTTCTGCAAAAGGTGCAAACAGAACACGTACCGGCGCAAAAAAAGCAACTTGTCGAAGCGTTCATCCACAATCATTCCTGGCCTTACGTGCAGGGAAGTGAAGCATGTTTTATCTTTCAGGATTCGCTCCGGGATTCAGTGGCTCTAAGCGGGGATATGAATAGCTGGAAGCCCGATTCCGTTCGGATGCATCGCATTACAGGAACGGATTATTTTTACGTAACACAAACCTTTCCTTTGGATGCCCGCATAGAATATAAATTTGTATCAGGAAAAAACAATGTATTGGATCCGCTCAATCCGGTAACAGCCGCAGGCGGTTTTGGTTCCAATTCGGTGTTGCGCATGCCGGAATACGTATTCCCCAAATGGATTTTGGCAAACCGCAACAGCGAAATAACTGTTCCAGACACGCTGCAGTTTAAAAGTCGGTTACTTAAGAACAGCCGTACGATTTTTGTGTATTCCCATCCCGGAGCATCCCAAAACAGTCCGCTGATTCTATTCAATGACGGCGGTGATTATTTAAAATTTGGCAGCGCGTCTATTGTTTTAGATAATCTGATTGCTGACGGAAAGATCCCGCCGGTGCACGCGCTCTTTGTCAATCCGATCAACCGTATGCAGGAGTATTGGTTGAACGATGCCTATCTGAACATGCTGTTTACAGAACTGCTCCCGCAGATAAAACAGCAGTACGGCTGGCACCCCGCTTTAACCGGAATGGGTGGTGTTTCGCTTGGTGGTGTTATATCGTTGTATGCATTAAAGCAATATAACCGACAATTGGATTTTGTGTTTTCTCAGTCCGGCGCCCTGTGGATTGAAAAAGAAAAAATAATCTCGGTTCTTAAGCAACTGCCAAAAGCGAATAAATCATTCCCTCGCATGTGGTTTGATTACGGATCTTTTGAAGGCATGGAATCGGTTCATCAAAAATTAGAAAATATTTTGCAGGAAAAACAAATACCATATGGAAAAAACATATACCACGAAGGTCATAACTGGGCCAACTGGCGGGCGCATTTAGACCGGGTGTTAACGTTTTGTTTACAAAGGAAAAGCAGCGATGAAAGATGAAAAAATAGAACAAAAATTTAAAGAGCTGGGATTCACTTCATACGAAGCCAAAGCCTATCTCGCCTTACTGCGGCAGAATCCGGTAACCCGTTACGAGCTGAGTAAAAATTCCGGTGTACCCCGTTCTGCCATTTACGATATCATTCGTAAATTGGAAAATATGGGCGCTGTTAATGCCATGTACACCAAACCTGAAAAATATGTGCCTCTTCCGCCGGATCAGTTACTGGAATTATTGGGGCGGCAATTTAACGAACGTATTGATGATGCCAAACAATCACTAAAAAAATTCAATACCGAAATCGAACCGGGGCATTTGTGGAATATTGTGGGCTATAAAAATATGCTGCTCAAAGCGCGCGAAATGATTTCCCGTGCCGAACATTCGATATATCTTTCCCTTTGGCAACGGGAATGTAAAATGTTGAAAAACGATCTGTTGGAAGCGCAAAAGCGCGGTGTGGAAATTATAGCCTTTTCATTTACGCCCCTGGATATTGCTTCCGAGCGGATCTTCAGCTATGGTATTCCGGATGAGGATCTGCAAAAAATCTGGGATCGAAAAATTATTGTTGTGGTGGATAAAAACGAACTTCTGATGGGAGAGGCGGACGATAAATACAGTAAAAAAACAGCCTGGACCGATAATAAAGCAATTGTCGACATTGCCACCAACCATATGATTTTGGACATTACCTTGTTCGGATTGCGTAAACAGGTGGATGTGGGCGACACGGTGACAGCCATGGAGAGCAGTGGATTTGAAAATTTAGGGAAATTGCTAAACAGCTCCGAAAAAGAAGGGTTTTCATTTTTAAAAGAAGAAACAAACCAGATTTATTAATTTTTTACTTGTTAGGGGAAAAATGACCATTCGTACTTTTTTATTAATAACCGTATTATCCGTTTGGACATTACAGGCTCAGGTTGTTACAACGGAACCAGCGTATGCCACTGAAAATGATAACATCATAGTCTATTTTCATGCGGATCAGGGGGATCAGGGACTGATGGGTTACACTGATAATGATATTGAAGTGTACGCACACACAGGAGTGGTAACCGATCAGAGCAATGGCGGCTGGGTTTATGTTGTGGCCGGGTGGTCGGAAAATAAAGATAAAGCCAAACTGACTTACATAGATACCGATTTATGGCAGCTTACCATTGGCAATCCGCATGCCTATTACGGCGTTCCGTCAACAGAAAAAATTTTAAAGCTGGCCTTTGTGTTCCGCAACAGTGATGGAAGTCGTACCGGCAGGGATACCGGCGGTGCGGATATTTTCTACACGCTTTACGAACCGGGACTGACTGCCGTGTTCGCGGAACCGCAGATAAATTTATCCTTTAATAATCCGCAGCGCGCGCCTGATTTTGTGCACCCGGGCGATACGCAGCATATTGTGGCAACAGCCGCTGCAATTGGCGTGCATCTGGATTCACTGGTATTGCATATAAACGGCA
>JANTHG010000032.1 GCA_024762535.1 Calditrichaceae bacterium | reverse complement strand
CGTTCGGCAATATTGGCAAATTTTCCCGTTTTCAGCTCTTCTATAATTTCATCCACATTCTTTGCCGTAGATTCCACCGGAAATGTACACGGATAGCAGCCAAGAGAGCGATAGCGTTTCCCTTCTCCCTGATCATAATACAATGACACTGTGGGAATATTTTCCCGCTTGATGTATTCCCAGATATTCAGTTCTGTCCAGTCCAACAGGGGATGAATACGTAAATGGGTTCCCGGGGCAAAATCAGTTTTATATTGATTCCAGAATTCTGGTGGCTGATCGCCCACATCCCACAGGTTTTCACGGTCGCGCGGGGAAAAATAGCGCTCTTTGGAGCGGCTGCCCTCTTCGTCCGCGCGTACGCCTACAATAATGCCGGTAAAGGCTTCGGTATTGGTATCCACCTCATATTGACCGGTAGTGTGATTCATGCGATACCGTTTCCAGCTTCCCTCCAGCGTATGTTTAAGGGCTTCTGTTTTTAAAAGCCTGCAGCAGGTAATACGGTCAGCGTTGCCGTCCGGGAAGGTCTGTTTGGCTGCCAGCGCTTCTTCATTTTGGCCGTAAATCATATTCAAATTCCACTCTAAGGCCAGGCGGTCACGATATTCAATCATTTCCGGGATTTTATAACTCGTGTCTATATGTACCAAGGGAAAGGGCACATGACCGAAAAACGCTTTCCGGGCCAGCCAGAGCAGCACAGTACTGTCTTTTCCTATTGACCACAACATGCCCAGGTTTTTAAAATTAGCATATGCTTCTCTGAAGATATGTACACTTTTACTTTCTAATTGATCCAGATGATCCATAAACACTCCTGAATGGATAATTTTTTTTAGCTGTTAAATCAGATTCTTTTTTATATACTTAATAAGTTTTTCACTGGCCTCTTCCAAAGAAAGAGAAGTCATATCTATAACCAGCTCGGTCTTTTCCGATGCCTCATACTCCACATCAACGCCTGGCACATTATGCACAAGCCCCCGCTTAGCTTTGTCGTAAATATCATCGGTTTCATATTTTCTAACATGGTCCGGTGTTGTTTTTAAATACACTTCTACATAATTCCGGCAAATACTACGCACAAATTCCCGACTTTCGGTAAATGGTGATACAAACGAAGCAATGGTGATAATACCATTTTTTTCCATCATCGAAGCCAGGTGCCCCACGCGCTTAATATGATTATTTACCTCATCCCGGCTGAACCCTGTTTCCGGAAACAATGGTCGGACATCATGACTATCCAGGCGTTGGATTTTAAGTTTTTCATCCTTCAGTCTGGTCTCAACCATATCGCCGAGAGTTGTTTTGCCAGAGCGTGGTATGCCGGTTATCCACAACACAAAAGCAGGCACTTCCACCCTTCCGAACATCATTTTATCCCACATCCTTTCATGCAGGTAATAGAAGAGCATTTTAGCGCCCATTTCCAATAGCCCCACTTCGATGGCTGTTTGCAACTGACCGGTAAACAAGTACACAAGCGTAGCGGTTGTAGTAGTGGCCGTAATACGCCAGGATATGGTTTTTAATATGGTACGGAGATTACTGTCCTTGTACATAGGCTTCCTATTTTTATGAACCGCTTATATATCGGCTATTCCTGAAAAAATCATGAGTTTTTTCCCTTAGATTTTACCACAGCAGACGGAACCAGGTATTTTCCAAACAATCGATACAGTGGCCGAATGAGCAAAGGCAGCCATAAACTTCCGGTTAACAAATACATAGTTATTAAAAAGAGCCAAACCACGGCAACGGAATGGGCCAACATGGCCAGTACGGTTAACAGAAGGAAAACAGAGGAAATTAAATAGCCAAAACGTTTTACCGGCTTATTGGCTTCGGTTATTTCTCCTTGTAAAAAACCGCTCATTCAGTAGTTCCTTGCAGTTTTTTTATCATCGCCATATCAATTTCTACCGAAATGGTTTGCATAATTCCGTCAATGGTTAACAGCAAACGTTGTTCTCCCTTAATCATTTTCACAGCACCTCGCATTCCTTTAAACGGGCCCTCAACCACTTCCACCTGCTGACCGATACGCATATAGTCTTCTAAACGGATGGTTTGTGCTTTTTCCACCATCTTTTTCACCTGCTCAATCTGCCAGTCCGGAACTATAGCAGGTTCACCTTTAAAATTTACGATTTTCACTACACCCTTTGTGTGAAGTATATCAAAGCGATCCTTGTAATCGAAGCGGACAAATAAATAACTATTAAATAGAGGCATTTCCACCTTTTTTTTGCGATCTTTCCAAAGGCGCACACGGGTTACAAGGGGTAAAAATACCTCCTGATTTTTTTCAACCAGCAAATCATATACTTTTTTTTCGTGCCGCGGTCGGGTATAGATGGCGTACCAATGTTCCATTCGTAGCAAAAACTCCTTGTTACTATAGTTTAATAATTTAAAACATTTAGGGATATAAACAAAACGAACCTGTGCGGAAAACCCTTGTTACCTAAAAAAACTGAACAAAGACGCGCCTAACCGATCAATAGCTAATTCTCCCGGGGGAAGGGACAAACCATGTGCCAGGACAAAGGCATTATCAGCCGTATGTGTTCCGTTAAAAATGGTCTTGTCAAACAGAACCGGATGCTGCAAATTACCCTTAAAGTCATACCCCTTTTCAGGAAGAACAATCAAATCGGGCAACTGAGTAAAGGCGGTATTCCCGGCTTGCGGATACGCTTCTTCCCGACGCAACACTTGCTTTACAACAAAATTCCCCTGCGGGTCTTTTAATTGTCTTAATAAATTTATCAACCGATTGCGTACCTGCTCATACTCTATGCCCTGTTCTACCCGGCCGTGGGCTTCGCGCCCGCGAACATTCAGATAGATTCGACCCGGATACAAACTATAAGCCAAAGATTGCGGCGTTAAATCTTGCAAGGAAAGTGGATTTGGCTTACTAAAGGACAGGAAAGTGTTTTCTTGGAGCCATTTATTTAAATAAACTTCGTATTTCATGGTAGTAAATCCATGATCCGAAAGCAGAAGTAGTGCATCCTGCGGAGCCGTTCGATCTAAAATTTCACCAATTAGCGCATCGAGCCGACGATACATATTCAAAAAACGCTCGTAAAAACGCGGATCTCGTTGTTCATAATATTCATAAAAAAAATGGTGTAAACGATCGGTTTCCATGATATGGGTCATAAACACATCCCAGGCTTCCTGATCATAAAAATGCCACAGGGTTTCAATCCGTTTTTCGAGCACTTTAAAAAGATCATTAAGAAAGAGATTTAAATCTTGTTTGGCCAGTTCCGTGTCCGCATCGATGCGGTAACCGCGTGCCTTAAGCAACAAACCAATTTCAGCGGGATAAGTTCCCTTCACAATATCCGAACCTAAAAACCCGCAAATAGAAATACCGTTCAGTGGCTTAGGCGGATAGGTAACAGGCACATTCATGGTAAAAACACGCTTTTGCTGTGCGGAATATTTTTGCCAAAGGGTTTGCGAGCGTAAATGCGAAGCATTGGGCAAAACCCACTCTAAGGTTGCCGGGTCACGATCCACAAACCCCATAATACCGTGCTGATCCGGTGTTTTCCCGGTCATAAATGATGCCCAGGCCGAAGAGGAAACCGGAGGAAGTACCGAATCCATGGACTTAAAAACAGATTGCTCAGTTAGCTTTTTCAGATGGGGCATAATGCCCATTTGCAGCAGCTCGTTAAGTAATGTAAACGGCGTACCATCTAAGGCAAGAATAAAAAGACGTTGGTTCATAAGAAGCTATTTTTAAAATCCTTTAATCTGTTCTACGGACGAGGCCCGGTTGAGTTTGCGCTTAAGTTCTTCATACACAGAATAAGCTACTTTCAAATTTCCCCGCCCGCTTCCCAGTTCGATATCGGGTTTGGCCAAGCCGTGGAAATCGCTGCCGCCGGAAATGGCAAGGAAGTATTTAGCTACAAAATCCAGTAGCCATTTAGTAAAATAATAATCATGAGAAGGGTAAAACACTTCAACGCCATCTAAACCTAATTCTTTAAACTTAAGAATTTCTTCGCCCATTCTGGCATAGTTTGCATACCGTAAACTGACGGGATGCGCCAGAATGGCCAAACCGCCGGCCCGATGCACCAAACGGATGGCCTCTTCCAATTTCAACTTTACTTTGGGCACATAGGCCGGTTTCCCTTTGGCAAGATAGTGAACGTATCCTTCCATGTTATCGGATATATAATTTTTCTTTAGCATAAGTTCCACGATGTGCGGACGACCGGGGCTGGCATCCTTTACTACAGAAGCCAGCTCATCGGTGGTAATGCGCATGCCCAGGCTATTCAGTCTGCTTAAAATTTTTAAGGCACGCTGTTTACGGGCTTTCTTTAATTTGGTCAACGCCTGCAGTAAATCAGGGTTTTTGTAGTCAATAAACAGACCCAGTAAATGCAAATGTCCGCTGCCGGGTAAATCGTATTCGATGCTCAGTTCCACACCCGGTACAAAATCGATTCCCTTTTCGCGGCTGCGTATTGCAGCACGTTCACAACCTTCAATGGTATCGTGATCGGTTACGGCGAGGGCTGCCACATCTTTTTGACAGGCCAGGTCCACTAATGCCTCGGGTGACAAGGTGCCGTCCGAACAATTGGTGTGGGTGTGTAAATCTGCCAGCATTACAGATAACCTAAATTCCGAAGCCGTTCACGTACGGCTTCTTCTTCATCGGAAGTAATTTCTTTATCAGCGTCATTTTCGTCCAGATAGGTTTGTAAAATGAACAGCGCAAGATCATCCACCGAAGTAAAAGCCGTTTGCGGCAAGGTGCTTTCCAACTGCCCGAATAAAGATGCAGGAATAGAAATTGTTTTGAGTTGAGACATAGTATTTCCTGTTAAGTAAAACTCATTTCATGGTATTTAAACCAAAAAAGGCGGAATGAATCCGCCTTTTTTTAAACATTTGAACCGGTCAGGCTTTGACAATTTTATCGCGGCCTTCCAGCACATTTTTGGTTGCATTGCGCGTATCCACTACCAATTTGGAATGTTTCACTATAAAATCCCAGTCGTACACGCTGTGGTCGGTCGAAATTAACACACAATCATACTTAGCGAGATTGTCTTCTGTCAAATCCACGCTTTTCTTTTTGATGTCATACATACGCATATCCGGCAATTCCGGAATAAGCGGATCGTTGTAATCCACATTTGCACCTTTTTCCAGCATAATTTCAATCAGTTTAAACGAAGGTGATTCGCGCGGATCATCAATGTCCTTTTTATAAGCTGCGCCGAGTAATAAAATATTGGAGCCCTTAATACTTTTTTCATGTTCATTTAACGCATTCATTACTCGATCTACCACCCAGTGCGGCATAGCGGTATTTACCTCTCCGGCCAGCTCAATAAAACGTGTATTCATTTCAAATTCACGCGCTTTCCAGGTTAAATAGAAGGGGTCAATGGGGATACAGTGCCCGCCGAGCCCCGGACCGGGATAAAACGGCATATAGCCGAAGGGTTTGGTGGAGGCGGCATTAATCACTTCCCATACATCGATGCCCATTTTATCGAGAATCATTTTCATTTCATTGACCAAAGCAATATTTACGCTGCGGAAAATATTTTCCAAAAGCTTTGTCGCTTCGGCTGCCTGACTGCTGGATACCGGCACGGTTTTAACAATAACTTTTTCGTACAGAGCGCTGGCCAGTTGACGGGCATATTCGGTGTTCGCGCCAATTACTTTGGGAATGGTGCGTGTGTTAAAATTAGGATTATTCGGGTCTTCCCGTTCCGGAGAAAAAGCTACCCAAAAATCTTTATCCCCTTTTAATCCGGATTTTTCTAGTATCGGTTTGAGCACTTCTTCAGTAGTTCCGGGATAAGTGGAACTTTCCAGCACAATAAACTGTCCTTCCCGGATATGTTTGGCCAAAACTTCACCCGTGCTGGTAATATACGAGACATCCGGCTCACGATGTTTGGTCAGCGGCGTGGGTACACAAATCAAAATACAATCCACTTCCTTGATGCGATTAAAATCACTACTCGCTTCGAATAACTTGGTGTCCCGTACTTTACGGACCCGATTGCCATCTATATGCTTAATATAAGATTCACCGGCATTGAGTTTATCCACTTTAAACTGATCGATATCAAAACCGATGGTTTTAAAACCTTGTTCCACAAATTCCATCAGCAGAGGCAGGCCCACATAACCAAGGCCTACAACACCTACAACCGCTTTGTTTTCATTAATTTTTTGAAGTAAATCCATGATCACTCCTCTTCTTATTCGTTTTTGTTATTTTCTATAATAAATAATCTTTGGTTTCAAACATTGATTTTAAACTCCAGTGGTGGCCGGCCAATGGAAAAATAGTCAATTCCCAGCTTCTTCATCCGTGTGGGATTGTACAGGTTACGGCCGTCAAAAATAACCGGATGATTCAATGTTTCCTTTATCAAATAAAAATCCGGTTCCCGGAAAGCATTCCATTCGGTCATAACCAGCAAGCCATCAGCCTCTTCCAGGGCATCGTACCGTTTTTTCATTAATTCTACTTTGCCGTTTTTTATTAAATCTTCAAAGCGCCATTCCGCTTCTTCCAAGGCTTCCGGGTCATGCGCTTTAATAGTAGCCCCTTCCGCTGCCAGGGCGCGGATCATATAGATAGCGGGAGATTCGCGCATATCGTCTGTGTTGGGTTTAAATGACAATCCCCAAACAGCAAATGTTTTTCCTCTTAGATCATTCTCAAAATAGGAACGGATTTTATCCATCAATACGGTTTTTTGGCGATCATTCACTTGTTCCACTGCATTTAAAATGCGTAACTCTTTACCATATTCATTAGCCGTTCGAATAATAGCCTGCACATCTTTGGGAAAACAGGATCCGCCGTAACCGGGGCCCGGAAAGATAAAATGCGGTCCAATCCGTCGGTCCGAGCCAATGCCCTTGCGCACCATTTCAACATTAGCGCCAACCGCATCGCATAAATTGGCAATCTCGTTCATAAAAGATATTTTTGTAGCCAACATGGCATTGGCCGTGTATTTGGTTAATTCAGCACTGCGGATATCCATAACGATAATCGGTTTACCGGTTCTTACATACGGCGCATATAAATTGCGCATTATTTCAGCCGCTTCTTCATTATCGGTTCCAATAACCACCCGATCCGGTTTCATAAAATCATCTATAGCAGCACCTTCCTTAAGAAATTCGGGATTGGACACCACGGCGAATTCTTCCTGAGTATGTTTTTCAATTTCAGCGCGTACTTTATCCGCTGTACCAACAGGAACGGTACTTTTATCCACCACAACTTTAAAACCATTCATGTGCATACCGATATCCTTAGCTACAGCCAACACATATTGTAAATCAGCCGAGCCATCTTCATCCGGAGGGGTTCCCACGGCAATAAATATAATTTGAGACGACTGCACCGCCTGTTTGATATCAGTAGTAAAAAATAAACGATCCTGTTCAACATTCCGTTTTATCATTTCTTCCAAACCGGGTTCATAGATCGGTACTTTCCCATTGTTTAGCATATCAATTTTTTTGGTGTCAATATCCACACAAATAACTTCGTTTCCGGAATCCGCAAAACAGGTTCCTGCCACCAAGCCCACATAGCCTGTTCCAACTACTGAAACTTTCATTAAAACAACTCCTGTCGAATCTTATAAATGTACAAGAAATAAAAAATCGGACACTTCTGCTAAAAGTTGAGTGTCCGAAAAATTTAAGTAATCGTCTCTTTTATTTTGTGATACAGCTAACGAAATTTATGCCGAAAATAATTTTGAAGTTCGTTTTTTCTTTTTGCCCGGTTTTGAATAATAATGATGATAATAGTAGTAATAATACGATCCGTACATCCCTTCCACATTCACACCATTCAGCAGCGTACCCAGCAAACCGGAATCTACTGATTCCAGTACTGTATGAGCACGGGCCAATGCATCGCGGTTCGTCTGCCCGGAGGCCACAACCAAAATTGTTCCATCGACTTTGGTACTCAAAACAGCCGCATCTGTCACAGCGATAACCGGAGGCGAATCTATAACAACCAAATCAAAATCGTTTTTAAGTTTACTCAGTACTTCTTCCATCTTTTTAGAAGCAAGCAATTCTGAAGGATTTGGAGGCAGGGCTCCGGAGGTTACCAGGAAGAGATTATCTAAAAATGTTTTTTGGATCATTTCTTCATATTGGATAGCACCCATCATGTAATTAGTTAACCCATTATCCTTCTTCAGGCCGAAGATAGAATGCACTACAGGCCGGCGCAAATCAGCATCCATTAACACGACTTTCCGTCCCGCCTGGGC
The DNA here is from genome assembly GCA_024762535.1 of Calditrichaceae bacterium. Classification (GTDB taxonomy): domain Bacteria; phylum Calditrichota; class Calditrichia; order Calditrichales; family Calditrichaceae; genus JANTHG01. The sequence goes on along the minus strand of JANTHG010000032.1, from coordinate 12,476 downwards.
CATAGCGATGGCAAGGTTAGCAGCTGTGGTAGATTTTCCCTCTTTAGGGCCGGCGCTTGTAACCAGTAATATATTTAAGTCGCGTTCTATTTTACTAAACTGTAAGTTGGTTCGTAAAGAACGGTACGCTTCGGAAACGGGTGATTTCGGGTCTAAATGCGTAATCAGACGAGCTTGAATTTTACGGCCTTCGAAGGTACCCATTTTTTCCAGTTTCTTTTCTACTTTTTCCATTTCAATACGAGGAATACTGGATAAAATATTGAATCCCATTTTTTCCAGTTCTTCCGGTGTTTTAACCGTATCGTCAAAATATTCAAGTAAGAATGTAATCCCCACACCAAGGCCGAGACCAATAATGGCCCCTAGTAATACATTAAGTTTCTTCTTGGGTTTTACCGGATCAATAGGCTCAATAGCCGGATCGATGATGCTCACATTTTTAGCCTGAGCAGCTTCCTGAATTTTAGTCTCCTCCAGTTTCTGAGTTAACATCATATAGGTTTCTTCGTCCACTTTGCGACGGCGTTCGAGGCGTGCATACTCAAGCACTTTAACCGGTAGATTTTCCAGACGATTGTTGTATTCGTCAACAACTGTTTGCAAAGAGGTGATTTTAGCAGTGGCCGCTTTGATTTCACCATCCAGGGTAAGAAGCTGGTTCACCATTTCCTGTGATAACTTTAGGGGATCACTGACCATACTGGTTGACGAAATTTTGGAAGCTTCATCCTGCAAATTTCGTTTGAGAGCCTCTATTTTTTCATCATACTGTTTAACCGTTGCCTGGTAACTACCCTTATTTTTTATAGAAGGGTCCGTTTGTAATGCAGTTACATAAACTGTACGCTCACCCACCAGACGCGCTAGCTGTTGCTGCAGAGACTGCAAATAGGGAGTGGAAATTTCCGCTAAATCCTGAGGCAGGGAAGCCTTCCGTTCTTCTAATTTCTTTTCTAAGGATTTTTTAACTTCCAAATTGGATTGTAATTCAATTTTCGCCTGTTCCAGCATCGCTTCCACTTCAGCCAGACGGGATACCAATTCCGTGGTTTCCTCATCTAAGCTAGCTACTTTTTCCCTTTCTTGATACTGTCGCAGTTGCTCTTCGGAATTGCGTAATTCCTTTTCTTTGATCGCCAGACGACCTTCCACAAATTTACGCAATTCACTGATTTCACCTTTATTGGATTCTGCATTCATTAACTGAAATTCTTCGGCAACCACATTGGCAATATAGGCAGATTCAAAGGCAGAACCGGCGCTGACAGTCACTGTTAAAATGTCGGTATCCCGCGTATTACTAACTTCCATACTTTGCTGCAGGACTTCTACCATTTCCCTGAAACTCAGCCGCTCACCCTCTTCGTTAGGTCGGAATAATTGCAGTGAATCGCGTACATCGGACATATCCAGCCGTTTAATGACCCGTTCGGACAAGGTACGGCTTTTGAGGATTTCCGTTTGATTGGCAATTAAAGTATTCTGGTTTCCAAGTGCGTTCAGATCAAATAAGGAACGCTCCATACCATTGCTTTGAATAAGGATAGATGTAGTAGCTTCGTAGGTTGGATCTGTATTCAGCGTAAATATGAGCGTGGCAATTAATACAACGGTAAAAGATATGGCAATAATCCATCTACCGCGATATAATATGCGCATATAATCCTGTAAGGATACCTGCGATTCTATTTCCTGATCAAAATTTTCTACCAAAAGAATTTCTCCTGTATGGGTTTAAGCGGATAAATCTAAGGAATAAGTCGATTATCTTCAACTTAATTGCCACAATCCTTAGCGAACAAAACGTTTTTTTATTTGTGTCCAGAATCCTGCAACCGATTTCCAGCGATCTTCCAACAATTGGGATTCATCGATTTCATAGGCATCTATGGACTGGCCTCTAATGGCCTTTAATGGATTTGTGTACGTAAGCTGCCCGGCCATTTCCTCCGGTAAAAAGGTCAGCATCTTTTCGTAAGCATCCGGCAAGGCCAGGTAAGTACGGTATTCCGGGTCATGGGCGTCAGACGCCACAAACTGTGCCAGTCCGGCACGTAGGAGTCGTTGACCTACAGAGGCCACCCGCTCACCAAATTGCCCCACAATGCTGCCGGCATTTACTTGCATCAGGCACCCCTGATGATACCAGTCAACAATTTTATGCAGTTGCTTATGTAAATACGTATACCGTTCGGGATGCGCCAGAATGGGCGTTATGCCTTCCAGATGGCGTTCAAATATAAAATGTTCCACTTCTTTAGGCATCTCGTACAAGGGAAGTTCAAACAATAAATATTTACGGTTATTATTAAATGTAGCCCAGGGCGCCTCTAACAGTGTTTCAATTCCGGGTCCGAAAAACAGTTCGGAACCTAATGAAAGCTGCAGGGGCAATCCATTTTTTTCTATCATCAGCTGCAAATGTTCAAACCGTTTTTCAAAGCGCTCGCTTTGCTCTTTTTGGGTTAGGTCATTGGCATGAGGCGTGGCCACCAAATGCGTAATATTAGTCTTTACCGCCAGTTCCAGCATTTTCAGTGACATTTTTTCGCTTTTGGAACCATCATCAACACGATAGAGGATATGGGAATGTATATCAATAAATTTGGGGCTGGTCATACGTTTTACTATTGCCTCATATCCACAACATCAGCGCCCTCTGGCGCTTTAAACTGAAATAGTGTGTCCGAAATTTTTGTATGGTAATCCATGTTTGTAATAATAAACAGACTGCTGTTTCCACTTAAATCGGTGGTTTCGATTTTATTAATCAGCCAGGTTTCGTCTTCCACCCAAATTTTAATATTTTTCAAAAACCCCTGACTGTCTTCTTTAGGGTCCAGACGAATAAGAAATTGTTTATGCGCTTTCCCCGGCTCCGTTTTGAGCAAAGTGGCATAATGGGTTTTAGGATATTTAAATAATAAATCTCGCGGTAAAAAAGCGCCCGAATTCTCTCGCACATGATCGATCAGTAATTGCTGACTGATAGCGTTATAAGTCCACACGTCTTTCCCATCCGTTACAATCACCTGATCTTCGGACTCAAAACGATATTTCTTCCCGTTTTTAATATATATCTTCCCTTTTGTTTCAGTCAGCGTTTCGGATAATTTAAAGGTTTGTCTTTGCAAAAAATGAGCACTTAAATTATCCATATCATCGTATGTATCCTGCACATTCTCGATAATATCATTCACATCTTGAGCAAAAAGATCTATTTTTCCAAAAAGGATTACAGTTAACAGGATTAATAAAATGCCGCTTGTATTAAATATATTTCGTTTCATAGTTTTTCCTAAGATCGATATTAATTTACATATTTTGTAATTCCTGCAAGGTCAGGCGAACTTCACGCGCTTTACTCCCATCAGCAGGGCCCACTACACCGTCTTCTTCTAATTCGTCCATTAAGCGCGCTGCGCGGGAATAGCCTATTTTGAGTCTACGCTGTAAAAAGGAAATGGATCCCTGCTGGTGATGCACAACCGTAGCCCGTGCCTCTTCATACAAAGGGTCGCGGTCGTCTCCCATACCGCTAACACCACTGCTTCCGCGATTATTCCCCGGTTGAGGAATGTTGTAATAGGGCAGTTTTTTCTGATGTGCAATATGGGAAACCACAGCTTCCACCTCATCAGTTGAGACAAAAGGATTTTGCAGGCGTACCGGTTTTGGCTGTCCGGCCGGCAAAAAGAGCATATCTCCATTGCCGAGCAACTGTTCCGCGCCATTCATATCCAAAACCGTGCGCGAATCCACTTTAGTAGCCACCTGGTAGGCAACGCGCGCCGGAAAATTTGCTTTTATAGTACCGGTAATCACATTTACACTGGGTCGCTGCGTGGCAAGGATTAAATGGATACCTACAGCACGGGCCATCTGAGCCAAACGGGCAATGGGCGCTTCCACTTCTTTGGCTGCAACCATCATCAAATCGGCCAGCTCGTCTACAATCACTACAATATAGGGCAATTGCTGATGATTTTCTTCCGCAACTTTGTTTCCGCCCTTTTCTACTTTTTTATTGTATTCAACAATATTACGCACATTTAAATTGGCTAATTTATCATACCGTTTTTCCATTTCCAGCACGATACTGTTCAGCATATTTACTGCATTGTTGGGCTTAGTAATGATTTCTTCATCTAAGTCCGGCCGCCATATTAAGTAATGGTCGCGCAATTCGCGATAAATGGAAAGTTCCAGTTTTTTGGGGTCCACCATCATAAATTTTACTTTTGCCGGATTTACCGCATAGAGCAAAGACATGATTATGGTGTTAATTCCCACACTTTTCCCGGAACCGGTGGCGCCGGCAATCAGCAAGTGCGGCATCTTGGTTAAATCGGCAATGAGCGCTTCGCCACTAATGGTTTTCCCAAGGGCCAGTGGCAATTCATAATCGGAGTGGCCAAATTTTTCGGTTTGAATCAGGGAACGTAAATAGACCATTTCCGGATTGCGATTGGGGATTTCGATGCCTACAGCCGCTTTGCCGGGAATAGGCGCAATAATGCGGATGCCACGCGCTTCCATGGCCAACGCCAGGTCGTTAGCCAAATTCACTATGGAATTTACTTTCACACCGGCAGCAGGTTGCAATTCATACAGGGTAATCACAGGCCCGGCGGTCACACGTACCACTTTGGCTTCAACCCCAAAGGTTTTTAACTTATGAACCAGAGTCGCAGCATTGATTTCCAGCTCTTCTCTGCTGATTTTATGTACATCGCCTGGAGGCGTGCTAAGCAAATCGATAGAAGGAAATTTATATCGGGCAATACTTTCCTTAACCAGACGGTCATAATCCAGAATCGGATCGCGTTTTACCTCTTCCACTTCAAATCCAGATGGATTTTTTTCCTCTGCAGGAGTAATTTTTTCCAAAATATCATCCAATGAAGTCTGAACACCAGGATCCGAAATGAATGGCGTTTCTTCTTTGGCCGGCGGCACCGGATCTCCTACAAATATCTCCGGTGGTTCCGGTTTCAATTCTGGTTCTTCCGGAAGTGCTTCCGGAGTTGCATGAGTTACCGGTTCCGGCAAGATCTCTGCCCCCGGAGTCCGTTTATCCGGTTTCGTTTTCTTCTTCTTTTGCCGAAGCAGACGTTTTTGTTCTTTACGTTTTCGGGCATTTGCGCGCATCGCTTTCAATCGTTCATTCCAGCCCAACAACATTCCCGTAATGCGCATGAACAGTCCGTTTAACTCTAACGGTGTGCTTACAAAAAGAAGAACCAGCGCCACCAACGCCAAAACCGAAACACTGCCAAAGGAACCGAGATAAACAGACATTTCTCCGGCCAGTATCCCGCCGATTAGACCGCTCGGGAAGTATTCCCGGATATGGCCTGTGGTTTCGATGGCTTCGGGCATGGCTAAAGCCACTGAAAATAAAAGCGCCCACGCCAGTAAAATCCAGGTAGGTTGCCACAAGCTTGCCAGGGGTTTACTGCGAATCATGGTAACTGCCAGCAAAATGAGCAGAGCCGGCAAGACGAGAATCGGATAGCCCAGAGTCCATTGCATCAGCATATAGGATACAGCAGCGCCCAGCGGCCCCAGCCAGTTTTTCACTTCAAGCGGATTCTGCTGCACATTCAAATTTACCGGATCATTCACATTAAAAGTAGCAATTGCGATTAACAGCAAGAGGCCCAGCCCCAGCAGAAAGACTCCCCATGCCTGCCCTTTGGTACCCGATTTTGTTTTTGTCTGCTTCTTTTTAGCCATTTTCTTTATTTTGTTTTTGGATTTAAACTCTTGAATATACTGCCATAGGGATGAAAATACAAATCGAAGGATGTGGTAACTCTTTTGATTATACCAACTTGCAAATCCTTCCGGATTCCAAAAATCCGGAAGGATTTGAGTTAATCATTCTCATACAAACGGCGGTTTGATGACCGTGGCCGGAACCATTTTTTTACGGATTTCAATCTCTAATGGTGTACCCGATTTGGTAAATCCTTTCTTAACATATCCCAGTCCGATACCTTTTTCCAAAATCGGAGATACGGTTCCACTGGTAATAAAGCCCACTTCCTGCCCCTCGGCAAAAATTTTATACCCATGGCGCGGAAAGGCATTTCCTTCCACCACAAAAGCTACCAGCCGACGCTGTACACCTTCTTCTTTTACTTTGAGTAAGGCTTCCCGCCCGATAAAATCGCCTTTATCCAGCTTGGTTATCCAACTCAGACCGGCTTCGATGGGATTGGTGGTCTGGTCTATATCGTTTCCGTACAAACACATTTTCTTCTCTAAGCGTAACGAGTCCCGCGCGCCAAGACCTATAGGCTCGATATCAAATTCCGCTCCGGCTTCGAATACTTTATTCCAGACGTCTTCGGCAAAATCATTGGCAAAATAGAGCTCAAAGCCCGGTTCACCCGTGTATCCTGTACGTGAAATAATCATGGGATAACCGGCCAGTTCCCCTTCGGTAAACCAGTAATATTTTATTTCATCTAATTTGACATCCGTTAATTTCTGCAGCGTTGCTTCCGCTTTTTTACCCTGAACCGCAATTTGTGTATAGGAATCGCTTACATCTTTGATTTCACAACCGTCTATTTTATTTTTAAGCATCCATTCAAAATCTTTATCTTTATTGGCTGCATTCACGACTAAAAAATATTTATCTTCAAAGCGGTAAACGAGTAAATCATCCACAATGCCGCCGTCTTCGTAGCACATAGCCGAATACTGCACCTGACCAATGTCCAAAGCGGATGCGTCATTAATCGTTATTTTTTGAACCATATCCAGAGCGGCCGGGCCTGTAATTTCTATTTCTCCCATGTGGGAAACATCAAACACACCCACGGTTTGACGAACACGGCGATGTTCTTCACGAATACTGTGATACTGGATGGGCATGTGGTAACCGGCAAATTCCACCATTTTGGCGCCGGCTTTTTCGTGCATGGCATGTAAAGCTGTGTATTTCATTTGGAAGCTCCATTTTGAATTTTGATACGTTTTTCTTCCACCAGGTCAGGAATCCTAGCCAGATGGCGTTGGAAAATTAAAATGCAAACAAATAATGTTATGACTAAAATTTCATTGTCAAAATAGTTGTCTTTCGTAAAATAAACCACAATGGGTAAAATAAACGTGGCCACCATGCTAGCTACAATATGTTTGTGAATAACCGCAAAAAAGATAGCCCAAATAACCAGCCAAATAAGTACCAGAAGCGGTTGAACAGCCAACATGGCGCCAGCCGCAACGGCTAACCCCCGGCCTCCCTTAAATTTTAACCATACGGGAAACAAATGGCCTAATAACAAGCCGAGGAAAACAAAAATCAGTAATAAAAAATCAGGTTTAAGATAGATTTGCACATACCAAACCGGTAGTGCACCTTTAAGCAAATCCAGCACCAATACAAGAACAGCCACCGGTTTACTTTCACCGGCTCGTAAGGCGTTCATAGCGCCCACATTTCCGCTGCCCTGCTCACGAATATCCTTGTGCGTTGTCAGCTTAATCAGCAAAAAAGCGCTGGGAAACGAACCAAACAGATAAGCAATTGCAAAAATCAGCAGATAAAATAAAACCGATTCCATAATTCCTCTTTGTTACATATAGCTTTTTAAGTTAAGCAATTCACAGCTTACAGGCAATGGAAGGGGGTTAAAAGCTGTACTTCAATTCGGCAAAAGCGCGGGAACTATTTTTACTACGCCCAAAGGGGCTGTTTTTAGGACCGCCTAACACTGTGGCGCCAAGATAGAGATTCACACCGTCTGCATAAGCATAGGAAATAATGGGAAGAATGAAGTAATCCGAATCTTTTAAATTGAGTACCGAAATTATTTGCAGAGAAAGAAAATCATTCCAGCGATACTGCATCCTGCCACTTATAGATTGGACATACTGCTCGGGCACATCATCCAAAGACATATGCCGGGCAAGCCGGGTTTGTTCTTCGTATTTCCGGTTATATTTCAATCGTATGGTCTGAACAAATTGCGCGTTCAGGCTAAACCGGTCCGAAAAAACATAATCTGCGCCCAGCACATATTGGATGTGGGGATTTTCGGCAAAAATGTCCCTGCCGTCGCGGTCGCTGGTTAAAAACCAGGCGCCTTCTCCCTTAATAGCCAGTTTATCGAAGGTCGTAACAAAATCAAAGCCAAACACATGCTGCCTGCCATAAGTAGTGGAATGAACAAACCGCCCCTGTGTGGGAATCATTTCTAAACGCACCGTAGGATTTTTCTCGAATCCGTAGTAGTAGCTTAACGCATAATCCACCTGAAAAGCCGATGCGGATAAACGCAGCCCCAATTCGGAGTTGGCCGGTTCATTTTCCGGCAAGGCCTCCGGCTGATGCTGCACAGGAAATCCGGCAATGGAATCGGGAATCGTCATGGGAATCCGGTTGGGTTCGAATTTAGGCAGCCAGACCAGTTGCAAATCGGCATCGCCCACATAAATATCTGCCTTGGCTGCCAGAACCGGCAGGCGGTAATCCTCAATTTCCGCAGTTATATTCCGGTAATCCCAGGGGTTGATATTGTCCGTAGGATTTATCCAGTCCGTCTTTCCCCAAAAAATGAACTGCCGCCCCAGACGTACATCGGCAAAATCCGAGAAAAAATCCACATAGGCTTCCACCGGTTTCACCTGCATAGAATGGGTTAACAAATCGTAGTTGAAATTTAAAGCAGAATAGAACGCCGCCTGCTCTCCTAGCGTCTGGCCGACATGCAGTTGCATACGAGTTCCCAACTGTTCCCACTGATACGGACTGTTTAAATTGGGATGGACAAACAGTTTAAGATAGCCTCCCAAATCGGTATTTTGTGCCTGTAAACCAAATACAGCCGTAACAATCAGCAAAAGTGATTTAAAACGCACTAATGCCCCCTCTGTAAAAACCGCTGACTAAAAAACCGGGCCGGAATATTTTTATTTACTTTAATGTTGGTGAATTTCATTTCACTTTGATGGTTATTTTGCACATCTTTCATAAGCATATCTGTTTGAAACCAGACCCCGGAAATTTCTTCGATACGGGGCACTTCCAGCACTTTCCACTGGCGTAACCCACGGTCAAAATATTCGGCGTGAATCGTTACCAAAATATCCTTGCGAATCCAGCGAATGACTTTGCCGTAACCTGTATCTTTTTTAATATCTTCCGACGCCGGCAAACATTCAATCTGATAGCAATCATGGCCATTGATGGTTTGGTCTTCCAATTTTTTGTAGGTCCAGTCCTGCAGCTTTGGTTTGCCGATATCGTAATAACTAAAATCGGAAGACATAAAATTACCGCCCTTACCCGAAGACGCAATTCGTTTTACACGCCGCAGTGCCGGTAAATACAGATAGCGTTCGTCATCGCCACTTTGATTTTCTATGATTAAAAAACCGGTTCCCTTTACATCGGCCGGCGCTTTAAAACGCATAAGCATATCGCTTTCGGTTGCTGTTCGTTTCCGGCTGAACATATCGATTTGACGCTTGCGCTGCTGATTTTGGGCATTGGTTAAAATCAACTGAACCTGCCCGCTCATATCTTTCCAGCTACTTTTATTCAAAGTTTTTTCCATGATGTCTTTCGCTGTATTTTGAGCAGACAGCGGAACTACCATCCAAAATAGCAAAAAACTGCCTATAAAAATTGAACGAAGCTTCATGTTAGGCTCCTTTTTTAAAGGTAAGAAACAAAACAGGCAAAATAGCAATCGCCCCGAAACAGGAAGTAAGCATGGCAATGGAGATAAGAATCCCCATATTTTCCACTCCGGTAAAGATAGAAAAAGCCAGAATGGCAAAACCAAGCCCAACGGTAATGGCATTCAGTAAAATGGGAACACCCGCATCCTGCAGGGCTTGTAGCACACTTTCTTCTACATTAAGTGAGGCTCGCAAAATTTTATAGCGATGAATCAGATGAACCGCGTAATCAACCCCCACCCCAATGGCAATAGACGAGGTAAGCATGGTTACAATATTTAAATGGATTCCGGCCCAGCCCATAAAACCAAAATTAAAAATCATGGCAAACAACAAAGGAATCACATTAAGCAAACCGGTACTAAGGGAACGAAATAGCAGCCAGGTTACCAGTATCACCAGAATAAGCGATACCAGAATACTGTAAAACTGACCTTCTACCACCAAATCGTTGATGGCAAGAAAAAGCTCCGATGTGCCGGAAAGTTCTACTTTGGCGCTATTAAAATGCGCTTTAATCCAGCTGCGGGTTTTTCTATCTAATGCACGTAACGTGTTCGATGATTCGGTATCGAGAAAGGCATTAATCCTGCCATTACGGTAGTCATAATCAACCAGATTGGCAAAGTCATCCGGTTTACCAGACATCTCATACAATTGCAAATACTGGGCGATGAGTTCCCTACCCGGAACCTTAAACGTAACCTTTTTCTCTACCCATTTACCGTTTTGTTCAACCCAGTCAATACCCTGCTGCTCGGTTACTTCTTCCGGAATACGGTCAAACACCGGATTATCCGCATGCATCACTTTATTCATACGCTTGATAAAATCCGCAAGGGAAAGAGTGCCCCCTACATGTTTTTGTGATTTTAGATAGCGTTCCAGAGCGCTCATTTGGCTAAGCACTGCCGGCTCTTTTAAAGCGCCGCTGCTATCACCTTCTACCATAATAGAAAGAAAGGTGGTACCGGCAAAATGGCGGTTAATATGCTCATAATCCAACCGTGCCGGATGCGATTTCGGGAAATTGCTAATCGAATTATTTTCCAGTTTTATTCTGGAAAACCCAAATATGGAAAGGACAATAATAAACACGATTCCTACGGCAAGCGCATTCTTTTTATTCACCACAAAAGAAGCATACGCTGCCGCCAGTTTATTCATTCGGCGTGAGCCGCTTTGAGCGGCCATGCGTTTAGGAATCGGTAACAAGGCCAGAACTGCCGGAATAAAGGTAAGAGAAAATATCATGGCAAAGATGACACCGGCCGCTGTAAATATTCCGAGATCTCCCACCGAACCGATATTGGAAGCATTTAAAGCCAAAAAACCGAACGCTGTTGTTACGGAAGTAATAATAACCGGCGCATTGAGTTCTCCCATTACATACACAATTGTTTCAGCCGAAGACATTCCGGACTTTAAATGATTAAAATAGTGATTGAGAATATGGATTCCATCTGCCACCGCAATAGAAGCAAGCAAGATAGGAAGCATATTTGTAGAATGGCTGATGGGAACGCCAAGAAATGCCATTAACCCGATAGTCCACAACACACTAATCAGCACCACAGAAAGCGGAAGCAACACCCCGCGGGCATTCCGAAAACTAAGTAGTAAAATAATAACAATCAGCGCCAGTACCATTGGAAAAAGCAATCCCATATCCCGCGCCATCCCCCTGCCGAGGTAGAGAGAAAGAATCGGTTTCCCTGTAATATAAATATGCGCATCGGTTTGAATCTTTTGAGTAAATTTCATGACCTCAGCTGCCGCATCTTCCGGCTTAATCGTATTTTTTAAAAACACCATAATGCCGGCCATGGTTGTATCTTTGGAAATAATATTTTCGATAGGCAGGTCGCTATGGTATAGCGTAAACTTATATGCGGATAGTTCCCGGTCACTTTGCGGCGGCGATTCCAAAATACTCTGAACTTCCATGCCCTCATCATTACCCCGAATCACTTTAATATTGGTCGGGCTCATAACCGAATACACATCCGGTATATTTTCCAATTGCTCGGTTAAGGAAAAGATGGTTCCGATTACAGGTGCGGAGAAGAGTTTTTCACTTTCGACTGCTATCAAAATAAAATCCCTGCTGGGGAAGATTTTATTCATACGGTCATATAAAAGTTTTGAGGGGATATTTTTAGGTAAGGAAGATGTAATATCAGGATCTGTATGAATATTTTTTAACTGATATGAAAAAAAAGTTGTAAGAGTCAGAATAACAAGGATATAAATCCACGGATGCTTAACCACATGTTTGGTATATCGAATCATGCTCACTCCGGTTCAAATAATTATTTAAGAATACCTTCCAGAAAAATTCGTTCCACCCATTTGGCTTTTTCTTTCAAACTAACGGCATCTTTTTTTCGCGTTGAAAAAATCCCCATACCCATTACTAACGAGCCATAAATTGAGAGCATTACCGGAACAGGAATTTCCTTCAATAATCCTTGTTCAGAAGCATTCTGAAAGCTACCGCCAATTAGTTTTAATTTGGTTACTAAAACAGGATGTAAACTTCTATACATCCTTTCCCTAAATGAAGGATGTGTGTTTAAATAGAGATAAAGAGTAAAATAATCCGGATTATCTTCAAAAAACTCCACACTGCGATAAATTACATTCCGGATTTGCTCAACAGGGTCTTTTATGTGATTGAAATCCTCTTCCAGGTTCATAAAAAACTGCTCTACCCCACTGGCCAATACAGCCAGCAACAAATCATCTTTACTTTTATAGTAATAGTAGAG
>JANTHG010000031.1 GCA_024762535.1 Calditrichaceae bacterium | reverse complement strand
GTCCGTCACCGTTAAAATCCCAACGATATTGCAAGGGAAAATTCGCTTCATACCCATGCGAAAAAAAGGCATCTAATTGTATTGTACCCTTTTGATCCTTCTTCCAGGCAAAATTGGCATAAGGAACTTTATATACATAAACATTTGTAGAATCTTCGGCAATAAGCCCTCTGCCACCCCGAACCCGGACTCTGGGTTTGACATGACCACTCCTCCGAATTTGAGCTAAAGCTTTACTTTTATTGGTGAAGGGAGTCCAAGATCCGTCCCCCCTAAAATCCCAGCTAAAATAGAGTGGTGTACCGGGCAGCTCCGGTTCAACAGATTGAGAAGCATCGAATGTGAAAAGGGTTTCCCTGTATTGGCCGGAATCAGGCGTAACCGTAAAATGAACAACCGGTGGCTGAGAATTATATTGTGCTCTGGGATCATTGGGATTATCCCGCTCCACACTATTGGGGAAATCTTTACATGCCATTATTAAAAAAAGAATGAACACATATATGAATTTTTGCATTGTATCCTCTTTTAAAAATGATACGAAACGGTTAATACGTTATGTCCTCTAAAATCACTTCCCAATTGAACCGATTTCTTCTTACTTTTACTAAACGGCCAGTTATTGATAATATCCCACACATTAATTATATGTACAGCAGCATAGGCAAAGATAAGGGAATTACGTATATTTCTGGTTAATTTGGTTTGGCGATGCACATCTTTCAATTGCTGATAGAGTATATCCATTTGGGAAAGATCATCATTATAGCGGTAATTATGTTGCGCTGTATTAAATCGTTTTAAATCCCTTTGATATTTCAATTGGTAGGTAAGCAAACCGCCAATGGCTATGGATTCCAAAAACATGAACGTATTGCCTTTAAGATACTGCCGGGCATAAAATTGACCGGTTCCTGCCAATAAGAACGAATAAAAAAGCGCTTTTTGTTTGTTAAGAGGCTGTAAAATAAAATGGAAACGTTTAATTTTATTTTTTGACAGTAGTAAGAGAGCTGATTTTCCTTCATAACCGCTTTTGGTAATGCAAAGATTATAATAACCGGCGCTTAGGCTGTCCAGCACAACAGGAATTCCGGTAAGTGAAAAAGAAAAGGAACGCTGCAAACTTTGTGGTTTTAAAGTTACCAGCGATTCTTCCGGGCCGCCGGAAAGAAACAATGCACAGGAATCCGGTATATTCAGATTCGGCACATAGTACTTAATACCGCTAATCTGCGAAGAAACGGGTGCTTCAGAATACAAGGGACTCAGACAAAATAACAAGAAAAACAATACACGCATATGCATTCCCTGCCGTTTTAAGTATGTTTTATAATCGCGTGATTTACTTATGAATCCTTTTTTTCCGGTCTCACTTTGTACAACAGCCAAATCCCGGCCAATACAGCGGGAATGCTGAGAATCTGCCCCATGTTCAGCGCCATTCCCTGTTCAAAGGGTTCCTGGTTAGCTTTAACAAATTCCACAAAGAACCGAAAACCGAATACCAGCACTAAAAACAGACCCAACAACTGGCCGTTTGGCGTATTTTCTTTTTGTTTCATATACAGCCGGTAAAGGATCACAAATACGATCAGATAGGCCAGCGCTTCGTAAATCTGCGAAGGATGGCGGGGAATCAGATCCACCCGCTCAAACACAAAAGCCCATGGCAAATGGGTGGGTGCTCCGATGATTTCGGAATTAAATAGATTTCCGGTACGGATAAAGGCGCCGGCCAGGGCTACTGTAATAACAACCCGATCCACCAACCACAAAAAAGGCTGATCCTTGTATTTTTTACTGTACAAGTACAAACCGATTAAAATTCCGATGGCCGCGCCGTGGCTGGCCAACCCGCCCTCCCAAACCATCAGGATTTTAATGGGATTGCTAAGATAGTAAGCCGGATCATAAAAAAAACAATGTCCTAAGCGCGCACCTATCACTGTGGCAAAAAGCATGTACATCAACAGATGATCCACCGCTTCCACTGGTTTGTTTTCATATTTATAAATCTTATTCATGATATAAATACCGGCCACAAAAGCCAGCATAAACAGTAAACTGTACCAACGTACAGCTACAAACCCGATTCTGAATATTTCGGGATTTACATTCCAGTGAATCATTCTACCTCCGATTTACTAGCGCTGTACACCCATTTCTTCCAATAAATAATCAGCGCCTGCATATTTCTGAATCACCCATAAAATATAACGAATATCCACGCCAATAGAACGGCTGTAAGATTCGTTCCAGGCAAAATCATTAATGGTCGCCTCAAAGCTGCGATCAAAATTAAGACCAACCAGGCGACCCTTGGCATCCATAACCGGACTGCCCGAATTACCGCCGGTGGTATCCGTATCGTACAAAATACCCACCGGAAGCGTTCCCAGTTTTTTACTGGCCAAAAAGCCAAAGTCTTTCTCCCCAATTAAACGGAGTAAACGATCCGGTGCGTTAAACGGTTCTGCACCCGTGTTTTTCTGCAAAATACCGCGCACGGTAGTTTGCGGGAAATGGTACACCGCATCCGCCGGACTATAGCCGCGGATATGCCCGTAAGTCAGGCGAAAGGTTCCGTTAGCGTCCGGGATGAAGGCCGTTTTCTGATACATCCGTTTAACTTCGGCCCAACGCGCCGAAAGTGCATTGAGTGCCCCGCTGCGCTCTTCATTTTGTTTTTTAAGTTCCTTTAGTTCCGGTTCCAGCGCAACCACCCATTTAATGAAGGGGTCAGTGGACTCTTCTACTTCTTCCTGAGTCCAGTTAAAAGCGTTGCGGACAAATGACTTCCCAAAGAGTTCCGATTCTGCATACGCCTGTTCTACTTTGGCCTGCCAAACGGATTCCGGCTGGTCCAGAGAAAATATCCGATCCAAAACTGCAATCCGCTGGGTGGACGGTAGAGCGGCGGCACGGCGCAACAGTTCCATTAAAATAGTTTTATCTCCCGGAGCGTAAAAATTATCCAGCCTCCGTAACGTTCGTTTTTGAGTGGACTGCCAATTACGATCCATATAAGGGCTTTCCCGTTCCAAATCGGCTTTAGCCCGTTCCTGAACTGATTTGTACAGCGTTCTGGCTAAAGAAACCGCATTCACGCTGCGTGTAAGATAACTAAGGATTAAATCGTGCTGTGCTGTGTTTTCTTGTTCCCTGTAAATTCGGTTGATCTCGCTTAACACATTCCCGTATTGTTTGGAACGTTGCAGATTTTCCTGTATAAACTGCTGAATAACTGTTTCTTCCTGCTGCTTTTTTGCAATAAGATTTATGCGTTTAAGCCCCTGCAATTTCCCACGGTAATTTTTTTCTGTATTAGCCAAACTCTTAATAGTCGAGCTGTATTTCAAAGCCACAGCCCTGTTGTCTTTTCCCATTTCCAGCATAGTACGGATTTGCCACTGGTACCAGTCCACCACAAAAGGCATGCGTACCGATTCCTGATAGCGAATAAAGCTGGCCGTACGATGGCGGTAGGTGCGTCCCGGATAGCCAAGCAAAAACACAAAATCATTTTCATCCACACCTTGCGGATTCACCCTTAAATATTTTTTGGGATGATACGGTATATTTTCTTTTGCATAGTCGGCCGGTTTGCCGTCCGGCCCCACATAAGCACGTAGAATTGAAAAATCACCGTTGTGCCGGGGCCACTCCCAGTTATCAATATCGCCACCAAATTCACCAATGGAACGGGGCGGTACATACACCATTCGCACATCTTTTAAATAGGTATATAAAAACAGTACATAGCTTTGACCGGTAAACATTTCCGAAACTTCGGCACGCATCCCAGGATGGGCAGCTTCGGCCTGTTTCACAATTTCCTTGATTCGTTTTTTTATGATTTGAGTGCGCCGGGCAAAATTCTTTACAGTATCTAAATGGGACAGCACCCGGGCCGACACATCCGAATAGGATTGGGTAATGCGCACCGTGTATCCTTTGGCCTCGATCTCTTCGGAACGGTTACCTGCCAGAAAACCATCCTTTAGATAATCATGCTCAGGCGAACTAGCCTGCTGAACCGCTCGAAAGGCGCAGTGGTGGTTGGTTAAAATAAGTCCTTCATCCGAAATAAAAGAACCTGTACACCCCCCCAGCTTTACAATCGCATCCGAAAGAGAGGGTGCTTCGGTATTAAATATTTCTGTAGAGCTAATTTCAAAACCGGCTTGTTTCATATTAATTTTATTTATTTCACTTAAGGGAAACATCCCTTCTTCTGCAAACAGTGTAGTAATTAAAAGAAATATCCAGAATACAAATATAAACCTCATCTAAATCCCTCAATTTTTTTTAAACGGCCTTTTTTGAATTTTTCAAGTTACAGGAATCCGCTTCTTTTTTCAACCGGAATCCGCATTTTACTGATAAGAATGGAATATTTGTACCTTATCCAAAAGTTATAGCATCATATAGATTATATTTATTTTACAGGAGTTATTCGTTAAAGGATTAAATCATGATTGCAAAGCCCGCAGTACATAAACATAAATTACTTATTCTTTCCGGAATCGTCTGGAGTGCAACCGGTATTTTCCTGAACATTCTTGCCTCTCGCTGGTTCCCGGAGCTCTCATCAACCGAATTGTATCTCGCCATTGGGGGAGGTATTCTTTTGGGGGGATTTATTGCCTGGTTCGGTTTTAATAAAGTAGCGCTAAAAAATATTTACCGTATCCTGGATTATGATAAACATGTTTGTGTGTTTGCTTTTCAGGAATGGAAATCTTATATCCTGATTGCCTTTATGATGGGCCTGGGTATTTTTATGCGTACATCCGGTCTTATTCCAAAAAATTTATTGGCTCCCATGTACGTAGGCATTGGCACAGCTTTGTTTTTAAGTAGTTTTTTATATTACAGCCACTATAGAAAGAACGCCTGAAAATCAGGCGTTCTCTTTTCTATTCTTTTCTCAAAAACACACTATTCCACCAGTAGCATTTTGCGCACAGCCGTAAAATGGTCTCCTGCCGTTAAGCGGTAATAATACACGCCGCTGGCCAGCCCGATTCCATTAAACGTAACCGAATGGACTCCGGCTGCCTGATGTTTATTGACTAAAGTGATCACTTTTTCTCCCAGCGTATTGTAAAGCACCAGTTGCACATTACTGCCAACAGGCAACTGATAACTGATTACTGTAGTCGGATTGAACGGATTGGGATAATTCTGCTGCAAGGCAAAGGTTTGTACAGGACGGCCCGCATCCTGAATCGCTGAGACCGTATTGGTTGCCTGCACATCATCGATGGCCCAACCCCAACCGTTTGTGGCCTCATCGGCATACAAACGAAAGCGAAAATAGACAGCGTCATCCTGGGCGTAGGTGGCGGTTAAATCGACTAAATGCACACGCAGCATGGAAGCATCTCCATCATTTCCATTATCATATGCTGTTTGCCAGTCCGAATCAAACCGGCAATCATACGGCTCAACCAGAATGGTCCAGTTATCGCCATCATCCGAGCCTTCCACAGTTACATAATCCCAAAAATTACTATCACCGTAAACCGTACCATTATCACCCGGCTCCACAATGGCCACATCATTATAACTGAGTGACGCTCCGGCTTTTATGATTACCGGTGTTCCGAGGTACGAAATCACAGTTTGGTTATCGCCGTATGGATGGTCGGAATTGAGTAGGGGACTGTTAAATCCCGTAGGTTGTGATATAGTAAAATCACCAAAAAAGGTTGATGTTCCGCCGTCAAAATCTTCCGTAAGCGTGGTAACTGCTTCGTAAATATAGCGATTTTTTGCATCGCTGGGAGCGGACTGTCCTGTTTTGTAACCAATTACCTGAGCCGTTACATCCTGGGGAGGCGTTGTTAAGTAGAGGCCAAGTGTATCGACCGAAGCGGAAAGCGCACCGAGACGATCTACCACCGCTCCATTAACCAGTACCTGCACCGAATCATAATCCGCGTTTGTGGTGAAATGGATTTTTAACCAGTGCGTATTGGGGTTGGGAACCGTCAAATCCTGCAAAGTTGGCGCCAGCAGCGGCCCCTGATTCAGTTCGTCCCGATGCACGGACCAAACACCACGTCCATGGGTGGCGGCCACAATTTCCTGATCCACAATTTTTAAGCGGCGAATGGAAACGGCCGGCAAACCCTCGTCCGAATACTGCCAGGAGGCACCATTATCCGTGGAAACAAACAACCCAATATCTGTACCGAGCCAGATTTCCGTCGTATCAAAAGGCATCACCAAAACCGTATACGCAGGCACATCGGGTAAATTATTATTGATATTTTCCCAGGTTTGTCCCAAATCCCGCGTGCGGTACACTTTGCCATAACCGGAAGTGCCGATGGTTAAAAATGCGGTGGAATCTTTGGATGGATGTGTGCTGATACCCGTAACATACGAGTGGGGACTTCCGGAAGGCTGGTTCACCTGACTAAAACTTTGTCCGCCGTCAGTGGAAACATTCATATAAATTGTTGTACCACCGGCCCAAACCACATCGGAGTTGCTTTGAGAAACCGCTATTTTATATCGCGTATAATCGTTATTTGCAATGGATACACTATGCCAGTTGGCGGCCGCATCATCCGTCCAGTACACGGTATTATTATCACCTGCTGTAAATAATTTATTGGAATTATTGGGATCCATCGCCAGTGGTGTATGAAAGATATTACTTTCCGGCATCCCGTTATTCACATAATTGTAATTGTACCCACCGTCTGTGGATTTGTAAATTTTGGTATAATACAAAGTACCATACACTACACTGGAATTGCTTTTATCCCAGGCACAGTCAAAACCGTCTCCGCCAATAACCCGATCCCAGGAAGAGGTATTATCCGGATCCGTTGGTGAGCGGTGCGTTCCGTTATCCTGAGCTCCTGCCACAAAGGCATTTGCTCCCGGGCTGCGATCCGCATCGTAATATTGAGTGACATTATAATTATTGTTAAGTTCCGTCCAGTTTACACCTTTATCGGCGGAATAGTGAACACCACCGTCATTCCCTGCCAGAATACTAAAATTGCTTCCGCTTGTTTTGAGGGTTACCAATGCATGCTGATCGGCATGAACATACGGATAGGAAGACCCGGTGTACCATTCGGTAAGCTGTGTTACACTCATGGAAGTACCGTTAATGCGTACACGGAAAATATTGATTCCCCCCACATAAATGTAATTCGCATCGAGCGGACTCACCACCAGAGCATTATCATACCAGCCCTGCCCTCCTAACCAGTTAGTGGAATTCCCGTAATCTGTCCAGCTGTCACCCCCGTCGGCCGAGCGAAAAAAGCCAAGTAAACCATAATCACTGTTCACAGGCGCGGCATACACAATATTGGTATCCGTTGGAGCGATGGCCATTTCGATACGGCCCATCCCGCTTATTTCATCACTCACATAAGTCCAGGTTTGCCCGCCATTGGTGGATTTGTAAATTCCGCTGCTGTTCACGGCAATAAACTGACTGTTAAACCGCTCCGGATTGGCAACGATTTGTTGGACATTGTTACTGTTATTAAAGGTTTCCGTCCAGGAACTACCGCCATTGGTGGAACGGTATACGCCGCTTTTTGTAGCAACCACCAGAAAATCGGGATCATCCGGATCCACCACAATACGGTTTACATATCGGAAATTGGAATTGCTTATTGTACTCGCAACCTGCTGCCAGGTTTCGCCGCCATCGGTAGATTTAAACAAACCGTCTCCAATGATCGCGTCACCATTATAAAAACCCTCACCGGTTCCTGCATATAAAATATCTGGCTGTGATGTGCAGATGGCCATACAGCTAACGGAAATAATGGGCATATCATCGGTTTTAACTACCCAGGTTGCGCCCGCATCAGTGGTCTTCCAAATACCGCCGCCAACAGCTCCAGCCCACCAGATATTCGAATTTGCAGGATGCACGATAATCGAACGGGTACGGCCGCCGTAATTGCCCGGCCCCCTCTCCACCCAATTTAAGGCAGCGCTTTTATCGAGCGGCGAATAGGTATTTTCTCTGGCAATTTTTTGAGCCTCAAAGCGCCAGTTTTGTTTGTACGCCATGGGTTTGCCAATTTCCGAACGCATGGCGATTTCTTCTTCCATAGCTTCATCGGGTTTGTCAAATTTAGGGCGTGTTTTTTTAATCTTTTTTTGTTCCAAAAGATAGGTGTTCCAGCCTTTAGAGGTATTCCTGTCAAAGCGAGCTTTGGTCTGCACCGGATTCGGGTTTTGAGGAAAATAAAAAAGTACAAAAACAAACAAAAACACGCTTAAAACTATCAAAAATCGCTGTATGGACATTCTGTATACTCCATGTAAATAATGAGAAGGGCTTAATCACTACATTTATATCTGCAATTTATTTGAACGCATTTAAACTTAATGGCTATTCCTAAAATAGCCAAAAGTATCTAATAAAAAAAGTCCGCATTAAAAGCGGACTTTTTTATATTTTTCTTTTATTAACAAAGGACTTTAACGCAATAACAGCATTTTACGGGTAGCTGAAAAGCCTTTGTCTGTTACAATGTGGTAAATATAAATTCCGCTTGCCAGGTTACTTGCATCAAAAGTTACCGTATGGTTCCCGGTGGTTTGCAAACCATTCACAAGTTCACCGACCTTCTGGCCTATTGCATTGTAAACCCCTAAAATCACCCTGCTTGCCACCGGTAGGCGATAGCTTATAACAGTGCTCGGATTAAAGGGATTGGGGTAGTTTTGTGCCAAAGAAAAATCATGAATAATTTCCGTTTCCTGATCTCCAATAGCATCGGTAATATTAAAATCTTGCTGAGAACGTGGACGCAGGGAATACCCATCATTGGCAGGTGACGAAGTTGTATATTGATCCACTATGGCAATCAGGTTAAAACCCATTTCAGGAGGCGTCCAGCCGTCCAAATTTGTGTCTTTATCAATAAACAGTTTAACCGTGTCTGTTCCATCTGTTACCTCTACATCATAACCGTTGGATCCTTCTGCTGGCCAAACACCGCTATCGACTATTTGAACATTCTGTACTTCAACCAGATGGCCTTCATACGCTTCCCCGATATCCGCCAAACCGATCTCAATTGTGTCGGGAGTCGCTCCGCTGGAAACCACCTGAATCTGTGCCGCGCTGTCCACCGTAATTTCGGTAAGTCCTTTGTACTGATCTATGGTTCCGTGTACGAAAACAGTATCACCTACCTCTAAGGAAGTCTGTGCCGAGCCGCTATATAATTTAAGACCTCCCTGAGCGCCCTGAATATAATATTCCGTATTAGAGCCGAAATTAGGACTGTTTACCTGCCCAACCACATACACATCCTGATTCAGCCGGTCCGGTACAAAATCACTGTTAGCGTCATCAATGGCTTCGGCCACAGAAAGAATAGACGGCTGTGAATGAAAAACAGTTGTTAAGGTTGAAGGAATGCCTCCGCTTATTGTGGCAACCGCATAAAAATAACTGCTGTCTTCCGGTGCCGATAAATCCAAATAGGAATTTTCATCCTCAACATAAGCGATTTCTGTTAAGGTCGAATCTGTTGCGCCCCGAAATATTTTGAAGCCCGTTGTTTCGGAGGCTTTAACCAATTGTTTTCCATTCCCAAGATTCAGCCACAGATCCAACACAAAATTAGTAGCTCCGGCATCAAATAAATTAAGTTCATAAATATTGGGATTGTCGGGATCACTCGCTAAAAAGGGATCCGTTGTATCCAGGCAGTAGTAATTCACTCCGGGTTTATAGGCAGATGAATCGGTCATCAAGGCCGGAAAGGTGTAGGTTTTACCTGCATCATCCATTTCTGTTAACCCACCAACAAAAATACCCACATGATCATGAACGGGAATCGAACCCAGTTCCACACCCAGCTCAAAGCGAGGTGCATCCTTGGCATCACCTGCTACCATGCTATCAATCACAGCTATGGTCGTTTGGCTATCCATATCATAAATATAAATATTGTATAAATAGGGCCCGGCAAGCTTTCCTCTGGCATAATGAGCAAAATCAATTTCTTCTAATGTTGCTCCCGGAAATGTCGTTAAATCGAATACGACACCGAGTGCATGATTTTTTTCCGGCGCCCATACGCCATACGCCTTACCATCATTATACGAAACAGCTGTATCCGGAATAGAATAATCCCAATTTAACTCAGCTCCGTTATAGACTGTTTGAACCGATACGTTTTTCGGAGGATGGCTAAATGTTTGCACACCTGCAAATAACAGGTTTGTAATGGCTAGTACTCCCAACAACGGGAAAAGACGTTTCATAAAAAGCTCCTCAATATAATAATATTAAATTAATGTTGTCATTGTTTGTGCTCTGTTTTTCTTTTATTTAAGCAACAACAATCTTTTTGTTATTGTTTTATGCGGCGTAACCACCTGGTAAAAATAAATACCCGATGCAAAGCGACTGGCATTCCATTGCAAACAATGGGTACCGGCACCTAATACTCTATTTTCTAAATTTAAAATTCGTCGTCCTGTCACATCATAAATATATACCTGGACAGGAGTCTTTTGAGTAAGCCCAAATTCGATCGTTGTTACCGGGCTATTAAATTTGCTTTTTTCACCAAAGGGGTTTGGATAATTTTGATTCACATAAAACTGATTTGGGACAGAGGTATTATCTTCTAAACCTGTTTCTGCTTTATATTGAATTTCAACATAGTAAAACACTTCATTATCATTTACTTCTACTACAGTATCTGTAAAACTGGATGTATATCCATTGAACCAGGGAGCATAAATCTGCCAATTTCCATCACATACAACAAAATGATAGGCAGTATCCGCTAATTCAACCTGGGCATTTGTCTGGAATACATCGGGGTACATTCCCTCTGTCTGAATACCCATCCATTCATCCGGCATGCCAGGAGCACCTTTTAATTTTACAACCAACTCTGCATGCGCAAAGCTTAATTCAAAATCCAAAGAGTCCACCGGAGCATCCTCTATATGGACATGTTCATATTGTGCCGGTTTAGATAAAAAATTTCCGTTAAAATCATTAAAGTTAACAGTATAATCACCATTTCCCAGAAATAATTTATATTTAGAAGAATCCATGTTAATTTTAGTTGAATAATGGCTCCCGTTAGCACCGTTAGCTTGTATCTGAGCCTGATCCGGATCAAAATGGGATTCATCACCCGCTTTGATGTGAATTTCGCCGGCTATGTAATTGCTGGCCTGAATTAAATGGTAGGTTACCGTATCTCCAGGACTTGCTTGAGTATTTGAGCCTTCTTCAATAAAATAACCTTCCGGCAGGGGATATGATTCATCGTCGGAATTAAACCAAATATCGTACATATATGCTGAAACCACATGTAATCTAGCTAAACCTGTTTGGTCGGTTACATCCCATGTAAAGCCCAAATCATGATTATTCGCATTGATTTTGAAATGCTCTTCCTCTGATGGCGTGCCTCCATCTTTCAGGACACGGACATAAATAACGGCATTCGTATGGTGAACATAAAAATTCTTTTCCACACTATCACCAATACTCAGAGTAAAATTATAATTAGTATTAGCCTGATCCCAGGTATTGGGTACCATATAATCGGGAATAAGGGCATCGCCCCAAATAGAAAGATTAAACGGTACATCAGTTGTGTCTTCATTCCCGAATACGGCGCCTGTAATAAAAAATCCGTCTGAGATGTTAAAATCAACCATCGCTCCGGAATTTTGATTTTCGAGGCTGCCACCATCAGAAACAGGAACAATTTCTTGATTTTCGTCGATTACATGCCCGTAAACCCAGGTTCCGGGTAGATGGAATGAAAAATTAACCGAACTATTATTCCCGGTTTGAACCCACTGATCATGATAAGACTCAGGATCAGGAATATATGGGCTAAACTGATTGGTAAAACCCGGATATATTTTCCAGGGTTCATTTAATGCACTATCTGGCAAATTAATAGTATATTCGCCATTTTCATCTGTTAGTCCCATCCAAAAACTCATATCACTATTTTCGTTTTCCGGTTCCGCTTCTATAACAATGTTCGCCAAGTCGGGATCTGGAGCAACCACTCCATCTTTTACAATGGTTCCCTGAACCATTATTGTTACATTAGGTAGGGGAAGGACATGTAAAGATGCCGTAATGGAACTTCCGTCATTTTGATCCTGAACAAAATAAATATAATCACCTGGTGCCACTCCAAATGGTCCCATCATGGAATATATAAGTCCATCCTGAACCGCGCTGGAATCTCCAGGACCATCCATTCCAACTTCACCATCTTGCTGATCAAATTCAACCATCAAAACATCGGTGCTGTCTAATAACTGATTCCTGTTCACATCTATGAATATGGACATATGTGCCACTCCACCCGGAGCGGAAATATCATATTCCCATGCATACAGCTCACCCTGTGTAATCGTGGTAACTTCATTACCATTTACCCAAGACTTAAAATAGGTAACAGCTTGTACAGCTTGTACAGACATAATGAGTAATAATATGTATAATCCCTTTTTCATACTTCCTCCTGCCTCTTTTTCATTTATTATTCATAAAAAAGAATCGGCCTTTCCAACTAAAAATTTAGCTCTACTTCCTGAAAAGTTAAATATCTGCCCAAAAATAAAATTATCTTCAAAAACCGATTGTGCAAATAAAAGCTAAAATCTTTTCACATTCTGCCGATACTTTCTTTCACGGCACTATTCTGCCAGGCTAACTAAGTGAAAAACAATATGCTGACAAAATTAGTATTTATTTCAGATAGATTACCGGAATTCAGAAATTATTTCCGCTCGGATCATTCTAACCATTTTCGGCTAGATATGTTGTCGCATACTGAGGCCAACCAGCGTTATATTTATCACAACTATTATGAATTGTTCATTATAGATCTCCGTGAACCATGGCTTTCTATTCCACAATGGATTCGGGAACAAACCCAACAGCATTATTTTCACTTATTTATTTTCATTACAGACAAACCGCTAAATCCTTTATTAACTAAACTATTAGGCCAACGTATTTTTAAAACGATCTCATTTGAAGAAGCCAAGGATAATCTTTCCGCATTCACCGAAGAAGTGGCACATTTTTTTGAAGAACATCAATATAAATATGATAAAAGTAAATTTATTACTGAAGTACCTTTTGAAGGGCTCATTGGTGATCACCCCTCTGTCAAACGAATTAATGATTTTATCAAACTTGTTAGCCGGGCACGATTTGCACCCTGCCTCATTAGCGGTGAAGGCGGTACTGGTAAAACTCTCTGTGCCCATTTAATACATCATGCCAATGATTTACACGATGATTTGTTTTTTGTAAAAAACTGTGAAAAAGCCACTACCAGTGAATTGCTGGGTGACTTGTTTGGTGTGGATGATGAAAGTGGAATATATGGTCCAAAACGTCACGGTTTATTCGAAATTTACAACGGAGGTACCATCGTTCTGCAAAATATCGAAAAAATGCCTCCTGATGTTCAGGATAAACTTTTACTTTATCTAGAAGATAAAATCTTCCGACCTCTGGGCTCCAATCGAGTTATAGAATCCAGTGTACGTATCATTGCTATGAGTGAATATAAACTAGACCGCCTTGTCAAACGGCGAGACTTTAATCCGGACTTATTTTTCCATTTAAACGCCTTCGAAATATCTCTGCCACCTTTGCGGGAAAGAGGTGAAGACATTTTATTGTTGTCAGATTATTACTTACAATATGCCGCACAAGTTCTTGCTAAAGCGGTCCATTCCATATCTTTGCCGGCGCAACGGTTGTTAAAAGAATATGCCTGGCCCGGAAATATCCGACAGTTAAAGCAGGTATTGGAAAAAGCTGTTCTGCATTGTAAGTCGTCCGAAATCAGTTTAGAAGATTTACCGGATTATGTAAATGGTGGGCAAAGCAGTTTTCACGAAGACAACCATCTCGGCAATTGTAGTTTAAAAGAAATCGAACGCCTGCATATCGAACGGGTATTGGCAAACACCAATGGCAATAAATCCAAAGCGGCAGCCCTGCTGCAAATATCCCGAACCACCCTGCGTGAAAAACTCCGGCAGTACGCTATTGACTGACTTCGATTCCCGGCTCCCCGTTTTTCATATGGAATTATGACCTCGAAACCCTTTCAATTACAAATTTTATTAAAAATTTTTAATTGGGTTTATTTTGCACTAAGCCAATACCATCTCTGTACTGTAAGCTTTAACTGTAAACTATTAAAAATGTAAATAACCCCCTCGTTATTCTCAGGTAATTAAAGCCCTTAAAACCTTTTAATTCAAAATTCAAAATTTTCAATATAAAATTGTTTGTTGGCTTCACAGATTACTTAGCCCTACCCTACTCTACACTGCAAACTGTTAACTGTTTACTTTAAACTATAAACTGTAAAGTCTTGCCTGAAAATAAATAAATCTGTATTTTCTGGTTATCCACAGCCTTGTACTAATAACAGGAATCCCATGAAAACATCTTTTTATTATCAGCAGCAAAGTTTGTATTGCGAAAATACCAACTTAAATGCCTTTGCCCAAAAGCAGAGCAGCCCCTTTTATCTGTACAGCAAAAACGAACTGCTGCAAAACTGTAAAGCAATTACCGAAGCCGGATCAGGCAGTGATTTCCTTCCCTGCTACGCTTTAAAAGCCAATTACAACCCAACCCTGCTTCGTCTGATCCGTGATATGGGTTTTGGCGCGGATGTGGTTTCGGGTGGGGAATTGGAATTTGCTTTAAAAATTGGTTTTCCTGCTGAAAAAATTGTATTTGCCGGTGTGGGGAAATCCGCCGCAGAAATAGAATTTGCCATTCAAACCGGTATTCATTCTCTGAATATCGAATCTGCTGAAGAACTGAAACAAACGGCACGCATTGCTGCCCGTTTGCAAAAAAAAGTACGCATCGCCTTACGCGTTAATCCCGATATCGACGCACATACACACGCCTATATTTCCACCGGCAAACACATCAATAAGTTCGGCATTACCATTGATGAAGCGCTTAGGCTGTATCCCGCTGCGGCAAACGATCCCTGGCTCAATCCGGCCGGCATACATGTACACATCGGTTCACAAATCACTGAAAAGGGCCCTTTTTTGAAAACCGTAGAGTTCCTGCTGGATTTTGCTTCACTGTTAAAAGACCGGAATGTGCCCATTACCTATTTGGATCTTGGCGGCGGCATCGGCGTAAATTATAAAAATGATTTTCGTGATCCGGATGTTCCAAACAGTTATATCAGCGAAATTCTTCCGGCTTATATCAACGGACTTAAAGATTCGGGACTAAAATTAGTAGCTGAACTGGGTCGTTCCGTCATAGCCACCTCCGGATTGCTGATTACTCAGGTTTTGTACCGCAAACAAACGCCGCTTAAAAAATTTATCGTGGTAGATGCTGCTATGAACAACCTGATTCGTCCCAGCCTGTACAGTGCCTATCACGAAATCGTGCCACTTAATTTAGATTCCCAAGAAAAAGAGACCGTAGATGTAGTGGGGCCGGTTTGTGAGAGCGGTGATTTTTTTGCCAAAGACCGCGCCATGCAGCCTTTGAAGCAAGGGGATTTTATCGCCATTACCGCTGCCGGTGCTTATGGCCAGGCTTTAGCTTCCAATTATAATCTGCGTCCCGATATCCCCGAGTATCTTGTGGACGGCGAAACGGTTCTGACCATTTACAAAGGGCGTAGCATAAGTGACATTTACGATTATTACGAGCAATAAATGGGTCCCACACAAGCATTCATCTTTCATCAAAATTTAAAACATAATGTGCAGCTTATTCGAAAAGCGGTGGCACCAGCCCAAATAATGGCAGTAGTTAAAGCCAATGCCTACGGACACGGTGCCATAGAAATAGCAGAGAGCGCTTTACAAGCCGGTGCTACTTATCTTGGCGTCGCTTTTCATGAAGAAGGTATTGAATTGCGCCGGGCCGGTATTACGGCCCCCATTTTGGTTTTCGGCGCTCAGTTACCACAATTTTTTGAAGCGCATCTGCGCCACAACCTGGATATCACCCTTTCGTATGCGGAACAGATTGAACCTTTGCGTCAAGTCGCCGAGCAACTGGAAATAAAACCACGGGTACATATAAAAATCGATACCGGTATGGGCCGGGTCGGTTTTTTGGCTGAAGGGGATTTAAGCCCTGTATTTGAATTGTTGCAAGCGGATTGGCTTACAGTTGCCGGTGTTTATTCCCATCTATCCAGCGCAGACGAACCTGATCTAACCTACAGTTACGGCCAAATTGAGCGGTTCAAAAAAATTCGCACGGCTATTTTGGAGCAAACCGCCCAGCCGCCGCTGTTTCATCTTGCCAATTCCGCTGCTATTATGCGTTTACCTCAGGCCTATTTTGACATGGTACGTCCGGGCGTTATGCTGTATGGTAATCCGCCGGGACCGGATTTTCCGCTCACCTGGGAATTAAAAGAAGTCATGCGTTTTGTTTCCCGGGTAACGGCCATAAAAGAATTACCGGGCGGGCATCCGGTCAGTTACAACCGCCGCTACCACACTACAGAAACAGAAAAAGTTGCGGTCGTGCCTGCCGGGTATGCGGACGGCTACAATCGACAAATGACCAATAAAGGGCCAGTTTTAATTCGCGGGAAACGGTATGATATTGCCGGAACCGTATGTATGGATCAATTTCTGGTGCGCCTGGGAAAGGATGATTCGGTTCAGATAGGTGATGAGGTGGTTCTGTTCGGCACTCAGGAGCAGGAACAAATTTCTATTACTGAAGTTTCACGTATATTGCATACCATTCCCTACGAAGTAACCTGCTGGGTTTCGCGCAGGGTGCCACGGGTACATATTAAGGAATAGCATTTTTAGAATTGCTGCCGTATATTCTGTCAGATTCTTGAATTGGAGTAAACAATGAAACGTGTTTTAACTTTTTTGATTCTATTCTTCAGCCTTACAATTTGGGCACAGGCACAGGTACTGAACGCTACGGTAACTGTGCAGTACGATCATCTGCCTTCCGAAGAACAGGACGATCTGGAAACCTTTGGCGACAAAGTGGAACAGTATTTTAATAATTACGATTGGGTGGATGATGATTTTGAATATGATGCCAACTGTAATATTCAAATCATTATTGAAACCGTTCAGAAAAAAACATTCGAAAAAATCTATAAAGCCCAATTTGTTATTTCCAGTGTTTCCGGTGAAACCTTTTACGATAAAAACTGGAGTTTCCCTTATCAGGAATCCGCACCGCTAAGCCATAACAATGCCCAGTTTAATCCCTTAACCAATTTTCTGGATTTTTACGCCTATTTGGTACTGGCCGGCGAACTGGACACCAATGGGTTGCTATTAGGTACACCGTTTTACGATAAGGCAATGGATATAGCCAACCGCGGCAGCTTAAGTCAGTATCCTCAAGGCTGGACACAACGTATTGTTGAATTGCAAAAATACACTGATATGCGTTCCCGGCCCCTGCGTGAGGTTAAACCCGATTTTTTTGAAGCGCTCTATTTATTGGATGAAGAAAAACCGATGCAGGCTTACAAGGAAGGGTTAAAAGTATTAGAAGGGATGCAAAGGGTCTACAAAGCGTTGCCCAATTCCAAACCACTCCAGATGTTTTTTAACTCGCATTACCGTGAGTTGGCCAAATTATTCCGCGGACATAATGCAGAGTTGGATCGCCTGATAGAAATGGATGCCAAACATCGCGAAGCGTACCGCGCTGTGGGAGAATAAATGAAAAAGCCCCGGATACCCGGGGCTTTTTTTATTTAAGCAATTTTACAAATTTGCGCTTACCTACTTTTAAAACCTGACCGTTTTCAACTGTAATTTTAGTAAAGGGATCCGTAATCTTTTTACCATTTACGGAAACACCGCCACCTTGCACAAGGCGGCGCGCTTCTCCTTTGGATGATGCGGTTCCGGCTGCTACCATTAAATCTACAATACGAATTTCAGCCTCGGATACGGTAAACTCCGGCATGTCGTCTGGCACATCTTTTTTTACAAAGATTTGCTTAAAGGCTTCTTCGGCCTGCAGGGCTGCAGCTTTGTTATGATACATACGCACCAGCGTCCGGCCCAGATACTGTTTAACATCGCGGGGATTGGTTTCTGGATCTTCTAACTGCGTTTTAAGGCGCTGCAATTCCGCACTGTCCACATCGGTAACCAGTTCGAAGTAGCGCAGGATCATTTCATCCGGTAGCGACATGGTTTTACCGTACATCTCGGCCGGCGCTTCATCAATTCCGATATAATTCCCCAGAGACTTACTCATGCGTTGTTTGCCGTCCAGGCCTTCCAGAACGGGCAGGGTTAAAATAATTTGTGGTTCCTGACCAAATTCCTTTTGGATATTACGACCAATCACCAAATTGAATTTTTGTTCTGTGGCTCCCAGTTCCACATCCGCTTTGATTTCCACTGAATCATAGCCCTGCATCAGCGGATAGAAAAATTCGTGAATACTGATCGGCAGTTGCCCGGCGTAACGTTTGGCAAAATCATCCCGTTCGAGCATACGCGCTACTGTAAACTTGGAAGCCAGATTCATGATTTGAGCAAAATTCATAGTGCTGAACCATTCACCGTTAAAGCGCACCTCTGTTTTTTCAGCATCTAAAATTTTAAAGAACTGATTCTGGTACGTTTGTGCATGTTCCATCACCTGCTCATGGCTCAGACGTGGCCGTGTAGAATTTTTCTCACTGGGATCTCCTACCATTGCTGTGTAGTCACCAATAATCACCACCACCTGGTGCCCCAGTTCCTGAAAATGACGCAATTTACGAATCCCAACCGTATGCCCGAGATGAATATCCGGCGCCGTAGGATCAAAACCCTGCTTAATGATGAGCGGTTTATCTTCTTTTAGGGATTTTTCTAATTTTTTTACCAGTTCTTCTTCCGGTAAAATTTCCACCGTTCCCCGGTGAATCAAATCCATTTGTTCGTTTATGGAAGGAAAAGACATTTGAACTCCATCTATGTTTTTGTTTACGTTACATACGGACCTTCCGGGCGCGATCCAGTTCCCGTTTCTGATCCCGTTCGGCAATAGCCGCCCGTTTATCGTACTTACGTTTTCCGCGTCCCAGACCCAATTCCAGCTTAATTAAATGATTTTTAAGGTACACTTTTAAGGGAATCAAAGTAAATCCCTTTTCCTGAATACCCCGAAACAATTTTTTTAATTCGCGCTGATGAAGCAGTAATTTGCGCATACGCAGCGGGTCGTGCGATTCGGTCACCGCTTTGGTGTAGGGTGAAATATGCATGCCCACTACCCATAATTCCCCTTTTATAAAACGGGCATAGGCATCGCTGAGATTAACCCGACCTTCCCTAACCGCTTTTACTTCGCTGCCAAGCAGCACCAAACCGGCTTCATACGAATCGACAATTTCGTAGTCGTGCCGGGCTTTGCGGTTATTTGCCACTATTTTAATTCCTTCACCTGCCATGCGGAATTTAACCTTTCGTTTTCCCGTTCATAAAGGCATCAAGTTTAAACATAAATAAGCATACGGGCAAAAAAAATTATATGACATCTTCTATTCACCCCATACCACTTAGCTGGTCATTCATTTCAGATGAAAATCTACAAACCCGATTTGTCTCTTTATTCCATTTACAATGGCTCAGCATAGCCCGCATCCCTCAGGAAATGGATTCCAGTAAATGGTTTAAATCGCTGCTGACTAATCCTGATTCCGGCCTTCTTATCCGCGGCTGTGACAGCCTGCTTAACGACGTTTTAAAAGGACATGGATTTTCATCCATGTATGTGGGACAGGAGGCGCTGCTCCATTTAAACAAAAATCCGTTTATAAAAAAATCACTCCGTCTATTGGCCCGCCGCGGACAACGCCACGGCCGAATTCGTGAAATCCCTTTTAGTCAGGAAAACCGGCAACGGATGGAAGCGCTTAAACAGCAAGCCAAGCATGGACATCTGCCACAGTTACATCATCTGTTTGAATCCAATTTCGTAGCTCATACGCGTTGTTTTGTGCTGGAATCACTTTCCGGTACCTGGCTGGCCGGTCTTACGATTTCCCAACGGGACGTGCAATCCTGGCAAACAGAATTGCTATTGCGCAAAAGACACGCGCCGGTTGGTGTGATGGAAGCTCTGGTTCAGGATGTTTTCCTTCGTTTAAAAAAGGAAGGAAACAAATACTGGAGTCTCGGTGAGGTGCCGTTTGTTAGACCCGGATTTAAACTTAACCGCACAGAATCTTTTTTAATCCGAATGGGCTACCGATTACGATTTGCCTATAATTATGAAGGACTGTACCGGTTCAAAAATAAATTTAGCCCACAATGGAAACCGGTGTATATGTGCGCTAATAAAACCATTAGCCTGATGGTACTGAGTTTATTGTTTTTCAAGACTAATTTTTTAAGGTTGGTTTTTGCGCAGGCGATCCGTAAGGGATTAACCAGGTTAAGGATCTAATACAGATAAGCTTTGGCTTTTGCGGGGTAGATCATTTCCAAATGAATGAGAGTCCAGGATTGTCCGTTTTGCGTAGAAAGCTGCAAATGTAAGATATCTCCCTTTTGCAGTTTATCGAGCCCCGCGGCAGAAAGATCCACCGGAGCAAACTGACTTTGAATATGAATATCTTCTAATGCACAAATCCCATTATCCATCTGAAGGACCCTAAAGAATCCATCTAACAAGCTATTTGTTTTTGCATCGTCAGATAACAAAAAATCCACAAGAGAATGGTTTTGCACATAATAATTAACCATCCCAAGGGTACGTTCAAGATCGGGAAATTCAAGCTGAATAAAAGCAGAAAAGGAAGTACCTAAATTCAAATCATAGTTAAAATCCAGATAACGAACCAAATCTTCAAAAACACGGATTATCCCGCGTAATGTTTCATTAGGTTCACCAATCAAGTCGTTTACAACAACCACCGTAATAAATTCCTGAATTTCGGCCATTGTAAGCTCTTCAATCCGATCCATACCAAGAAATTCGGTTAAAAACTCAGAAAATCTATTCAATAGGCGCCGGGCAATTTTTTCATGGATGCCAAAAG
>JANTHG010000030.1 GCA_024762535.1 Calditrichaceae bacterium | reverse complement strand
AGTATAGTTTTGATACCAATCGCCTGGGACTGGATTCCATACCCATGCCGCACGTTTACCGCAACATGTCATTTGCTTTTTCCGGCAGGGTTATGAAATCAACGTCGAGGGAATTTACATTTAGCTGTAATATGCTCCAGAAGATTAATAAATTACCTGCCATGGACTATCCGGATTGGCTGAAGCTACAGAAAACTATTGTCGAGATGAATAACGAAAATATTGTGTTGAAACTAAAATAAAAGCGTATAGAAATTTCGCAATTATTAAAATATTTATTTAAACTATATGATTATATGAAATCAAATATAGTAACACTGAGTGAGAGCGGTTCAATAGGTATCCCGCCAATGCGTGAGAAATCGTTTGTACGTCCTGCGTACCGTGGGTTTGAACCCCACCTACTTCGCAAAAAAAAGTCCCGAAGATAAACACTTCGGGACTTTTATTTTTTAAGGGGCTGAATATAATTTCTATATTTACTGGTAAACCCAAGTCCCAACCGTCTGGAAAATACTCTGCGAAGATTGTGTTTATTTGTTCCCGCCAGGTAATAGCCATTACGGAAATTTTAGCACTGCAAATTGTATAGCCCAGAATTCGAATACTGGCTATTTAACCACATCCCGATAGGCCGGCAACGGACCAGTAATTTGCTTTACAAAATAGATAAAAAATCCTGTTAACAATAAATTAAGCGCCAAACTTAACATGGCAATGGTAACAATGGGCCCGCCAATACCATAACTCAGCGAAATAACCAAGACTCCGGCACCTACCTCGCCACGGGGCCACATACCAATAGCTACGGCTAATCGTTCCCGCCAATGCGCTTCTTTACGGTAACAAAAAGCAGGGAACATTTTTCCCAGGTTTGATAACAATGTTATAATTAATACGTGCAATGCTATAAGCCCCCAACCCATTCCAGGTTGGGCAGCGGTAACGCGACCTATATTTTGCTCTTCCCCGATAATAGCGGCCGCATTTTCTGCAGCCGGAACACCAGCGGCATGTAAAGACGGTTCCACTTTATCCTGCGTCACCGCGCCTTTTGCGGCCATATCCCCGCTTAAAATTAGCGGCATTGACAAACCAACAAATACCATAAACAATGCTGCGACAAGGGTTGAAACCCTGTGTTCGGCAGGAGTTTCAATTTCCGCAAAGTGATGTTCCTTGCTGTGGGATTTAGTTTTAGCTGATTTCGGGTAAGCCAACATACAGCCCAGCACAAAGGCAGGCAGCAGCACTTCCACATGGATAGGCACCGATTCATCAATCAGTTTGGAACCCTGATATACAAATTCGCTAAGCAGGGTAATCACTGTGGCATAGCCTGCCACCCAGGGCCAGGTTACAGGGATGCGAATTTTATGTAGCAATAGGAAGCCCATCGACAACAACGCTATCATCACAAGCA
Source organism: Calditrichaceae bacterium (assembly GCA_024762535.1). Lineage (GTDB taxonomy): Bacteria > Calditrichota > Calditrichia > Calditrichales > Calditrichaceae > JANTHG01. Next base: position 19,775 of record JANTHG010000030.1, on the reverse strand, counting down.
CAATCAAACCCAATTGCCAGGCTAAACCAACCATTAACATCTTTAGTGGAATTAACAACAATACCGTATCGAGATCATCAAATATTGCTAAAATACGTGCTTTTTGATACAACCAGGTTGTTCCCAATCCGGCCGCCGCAAGCATGGAAAACAAGACACCGGCAGAAGTCGGAGCAGCAAAACGACCCGCTAACAGGGTTTCCTGCCAGGCAGCCAAAGTTCCCCAAACATCAGCTGGCAAGAGTACGAAAACAAAATACAATGTAACCAAAATCCAGGGAAAACTGGCAGCTGTAAAAGCAACTATGTAGTCCCAGCCATACTGCTTTAAATTTGATTTATCGATATTAAACTCATAACCAACCCGGATCATAATGAAGGATAGCAGAATCATGGTTATGACACGAACAAAATCTCCAAAAACGGCATACGCAGGTCCCATAATGGCAGGCAGCCATTGAGAAGCAATTAATCCTACCAGTAAAAGAAGTGAATAAAAAAGAATTTTACGCATTATTTATCCTGCCTATTATTTTCTTACTTTAATCTGCGTTAAAACCTAATAAGAATATTTGTTTGACTTAAAATATATATTCGTGATCTTTCAATATCAACAGGTAAAGCCATACTTATCAATTGAGTCTATTCAACTCCCTTTTCATAGTCATCCCATTTATCACGGATGATGGCTTCACTCTTTTATAATAGCGCATGTTCTTCGGCAGTTAGCCGTTGAGGCAAAATGCCTAAATTTCCCTGCCCGCCGATATCTACTGAGATCAGGCCAAAACTTCGAAATCACCATGTGCGCCGATAAGATAGGCTTGTACATGCTGCGAGTCAACACCTACATGTTTACCCAACGAGACGCGGAACCTGGCTGTATCCAAAGTAGTGCCGGTAGCAATAATCTTCTTAGGATATACCACAACTTCCAATCCAATTTTCACACTAATATGAGTAAGGAATTCCACCGAATCGGTGGTGAGCAGGAAAATGGCGTCCGGAACTTCAGCAATATCCCGTTGCGTATTTTTATCCACCAAAACTATTTCGTTGGCCACCTTTCGCATCATTCACTTTATACCACGAGCCAGAGGTTTGTGGTGATTTAAAATCAAAAATAGTTTTACTGTTCTGCATGCCCATCCCGATCACCAAAATCATAAGTATCGTCAGCATTATTTGCCTAATTCTTTTTCGATTAAAGCAGTTATTTTCTTACTTTCGGGTTTGGTCATACTTCTAAACCGATCCACGACATTTCCTTCTTTGTCGATAATAAATTTTTCAAAATTCCATTTAATCGACGATTTTCCGGTAGTGGAATTGTCCGTGAGCAGAGCAAATAACGGGGCTTGCTTTTCACCTTTAACGTGTACTTTATCGAACAGCGGAAACGAAACACTGTAATTTAACGTGCAAAACTGTTTAATTTCCTGATTCGTTCCAGGTTCCTGTTGCCCGAAGTCGTTGCAAGGAAATGCCAGTATTTCAAAGCCCTGGTCCTTGTAGGTATTATAAATTTTTTCCAGACCTTCATATTGTGGCGTAAAACCACATTTACTGGCCACATTTACTACTAACAGCACCTTACCTTTATAATCAGAAAGTTTCACATCATTTAAATTAATATCTTTTACTACAAAATTACTAATATTCGCAGGGGTGTTATTTGCGGTATCAGACTGCCCTAAAATGGCAGTAAAGAGCGTCAACATGGTTAACAACATTTTTCATTCCTTTCCTAAAAATATAACGTTTTGCACAAGTAATGTCATTTATCTAACCGATGTTTACCAAAAAATAGTCCCAGGCTCACCTTTAAACGGCTCGACAATATTTTGCGCACCTATTCCTTCAATACTGATTCGTGAAATTCACAACACTGTCATTCCAGCTTTCTGGTTAAATGGCACAAAATGGGTCTATTTGCCAAATCAGAAGTAAATGATCCAAACTTCAAAAAAAACTATTGACTCCTGAATTAATGAAAGCATCAGAAGTCACTTATTATTTATAGATGCAAATTAAAACTATTCAGATCTGGACTAGCAGTGGAAAGGTTCCTGTTGAATATGCTGGTGGAACTCCCAGATATAGAAAAGCCTCTGTCGATAAGAGGTTAAAAGGTACGAATATTAAGTTGTTTCACAACTTTTATTTTTTATTACGGTGGCACTAAAAGCGGGAAAACCGGGGAAAATCAGAGGATTTCAAGGAATAAAACATAATTTACATGCCACTAAGAATGTGGGTAAATCAATGAGTTATGCGGCTTTAGAAGGTTTTAATACCAGAATTCACATCTCTCTGCATATAGCCCCAAGTATTCATAGTTTGGTATTTTTCTATATTATTAGTCAAAATTTATCTGGCAGTACATAAAAATATACTGAGAAAAAATGGCAAAAGCTGCCATTTAAAACTAACAGATGAAAAATAGCATGGTTGAATTTAATTTTCTTTATACTATATATAACAGCTCCAAGTGTGTAAGCCACTCCGCCTGCAACCAACCAAGACAGACCTTCCGAAGCCAAATTAGCAATGAGCGGCTTAATGGCGAATACAATAATCCAGCCCATTAAAACGTACATTATAGTTGAAATTTGATTGTATTTTCCTGTAAAAAAAAGCTTAAGTACTATGCCACTTAAAGCCAGGCCCCAGGAAGTTCCGAAAATTATCCAGCCTATGGTGCCGTGCAATGAAACAAGAGTAAACGGAGTGTAAGTTCCGGCAATTAGCACATAAATAGAAGCATGGTCAAAAACCTTTAATCGTCTGCGTAAATCAGCTTGTTTTGCACTATGGTAAAAAGTGGAAGCCGCATATAAAATCATTAAGCTCGCTCCAAAAATGCTAAAACTGACAATATGCCAAATGGTTCCATATAAAGAAGCCCGGATAAGCAAAAAGACCAGAGCCACCGCACTCAATATAAAACCAAGTCCGTGAGAAAGGACATTTATTTTTTCTTCAGCAGGTGAATAAACTTTTATTGGGTTGTCTTTTCCCATTATTTCCCTTTCAAATTATTCTAAATTAGAAGTTAGTTCCACTCATCCCAAAATACCACCCTAATTTCTCAAAAAATCTACGATCGTTTCAATAACGATTTTTTTATCACCTGTCATAGCTTTCTTTTTTTACTTCTGCCCGATAATTCAGTAAATTAAAGGTTTATATAAATCATGAGGATGACGTAGTGGAAGCAATCAGGCGGATTAAAGGCACCCAGGATATTTTACCTCAGGAAGTCGGCAAATGGGTAGCTGTCGAAACAAAAATCAGACAAACAATGAACACCTTTCATTTTGAAGAATTGCGCACCCCCATTTTCGAGAAAACCGAACTCTTTGCCCGCGGCATCGGTCAGCTTACAGATATTGTTTCCAAAGAAATGTACACGTTTCCGGACCGAAGCAAAAAACTGATTACGCTCAAGCCGGAAATGACCGCGCCCATAATGCGCGCTTATATTGAAAACAAATTGTATGCGCTTTCTTCCGTTACCAAACTATTTTACATAGCACCTCTGTTTCGGCAGGAAAATCCACAAGCAGGCCGTTTGCGTCAGTTTCATCAGTTTGGTGCAGAAACCCTTGGCGCTGCCAGCCCGGATGCCGATGTAGAGATGATTGCCCTCTCTTTGGCCATTTATAAAGCACTCGGAATCTCTGGCCTAACCTTAAAAATCAATTCCGTGGGAGATCCGGCTTGCAGGCCCGCTTACCGCGATACATTAAAGAATTATATTCGTCCCCATTTAAACGAATATTGCAGCGATTGCCAGCGTCGGTTTGATGAAAACCCCATGCGCATTCTGGATTGTAAAAACGAGACTTGTTCCCGTTTAAATGAAGAGGCGCCTAAAATTTCCGAACATTTGTGTGATGATTGCCAAACACATTATGATCAGGTTAAAGCTCAATTACAAAAATTGGATATTCCATTTACAGAGGATCCGTATCTTGTACGCGGCCTGGATTATTACACACGTACAGTATTCGAAATAACCAGCGATGCCCTGGGCGCCCAAAACGCCATTTGCGGAGGCGGCCGTTACGATTTGCTGGCGGAAGAACTGGGCGGACAGCCCACACCGGCTGTTGGCTTTGCTTCCGGCATAGAACGCATGTTAATGGTGGCCGAAAAACAGGGTTTGATTCTGGCCGAAGAAAACCGTCTTGACGTCTATTTGGTCGCTATGGGAACAGACGCCACGCGCGAAATTGGTTTTTGGCTACATCAACTGCGCGCTGCCGGAATCCGCACCGAACGCGATTATCTCGGGCGTAGTATGAAAGCGCAAATGCGCGAAGCAAATAAACTCAAAACACGTTATGTTTTAATTCTTGGTGAAGATGAACTCAACAACAATATCTTTTCATTAAAAGATATGGAACAAGGAGAACAGTCACAGATCCCATTTAATGAACTAATCCCCACAGTAAAGAATTTGTTAACGAAATAGCGAAATATACAGGATAATAAAAATTAACTATTAAAAAAACTATGCAACAGACACTCACACAAAAACTGCGTAACCTGCAAAATAAAGGGTTGCGCACATTATATAAATTGGATACACCGGGTGATTTTTATCTTCTTTTCCTGGCGACCCTTGTAGGCGCTTTTACCGGTTTCGGCGCATATCTGCTTAATCTTATCGTGGAAGCGGTTCGCTTTTCGTTATTTGATCAGGCCGGTACCCATATTATCAATAGCCAGGTTGCTGACTATCTGCGCATCCTGTTCCCTGCCATAGGTGGAATGGCTGTGGGGCTGCTGGCTTTTTATTTTTCGCCGGAAGTAAAAGGGCACGGCATACCCAGTGTAATGGACGCCATTGTTACCAAAGGCGGTCTTATCCGCAAGCGGGTGACCATTCTGACTTCTATTAATTCCGGAATGACCATCGGCTCCGGCGGTTCTGCAGGTAAAGAAGGGCCCATTGTGCAAATCGGGGCAGCCATTGGTTCTACCATTGGGCAGCTCTTTCATGTATCGCAACAACGGATGCGTGTTCTGGTGGGCTGTGGAACCGCAGCCGGGCTCGCTGCCGTATTTAATGCGCCTATTGCAGGCGTCTTGTTTACAGTTGAAATTATTTTGGTTGATTTTAGCCTGTCCGTTTTAACACCTATTGTGATTTCATCCGTCATAGCCACAGCCATTTCCCATTATCTTGTGGGGTCCACACCTCTTTTTGCCATCCCGGCGTATTCCTTACACAGCCCGTGGGAATTTGGTCTGTATCTGGTAATGGGATTATTCGGCGGTGTTCTTTCGGTTATTTTTATTAAAACGCTCTATGGAGTTGAGGATTTTTTTGAAGAAAAGCTCACACTTCCCCCCTGGGTAAAACCGGCAATCGGCGGCCTGCTAACCGGGGCAATTGCTTACTACTTCCCTTCCCTGTACGGTTTTGATGATTCCGCCACGTACTCTGCTTTAACCGGACACACTGCGATTATTATGCTGGCCATTCTGGTGGTTGCTAAAATTCTGGCCACCTCATTCACCCTGGGTTCCGGAGCTACGGGTGGATTATTCACGCCCTCTCTGTTTATTGGCGCTACGTTTGGCGCTTTGTTTGGTAATGTTGCCGCTGTTTTCTTCCCAAGTATTACGGCCTCACCCGGGGCTTATGCATTGGTGGGAATGGGTGTCATTGTAGCGGGAACCATCCACGCTCCTTTAACCGCTTTATTGATTATTTTCGAAGTAACAACCGACTATCAGATTATTCTACCCCTTATGCTGGGAACGGTAACCTCTACCCTTATTGCACGATGGATAGAAAAAGAATCCATTTATACAATGAAATTATCACAAATTTCCCATCGTATGGCCGGTGGGCGGAATGTGGATATTTTACGTACCCACAAAATTCACAATATCATTCAAAAAGATGTACCTGTTGTATATGAACACACGGGCTTTCAGGAAATACTGGACCAGCTCATGGCCTCTTCGTATTCTTCCTTCCCTGTTTTAAACACACAAAACCAGGTTACCGGAATCATTGCCCTGCGCGACCTACGCCCGGTATTGTTTGACCGCGATCTGGCTCCTTTGCTGGTTGCTACAGATATTATGCGCGAAAACCTTTTTGTCCTGGAACCGAACGATACACTTGATGAGGCCTTAAGTAAAATGGAAATAGATGACTCCGAATTGCTTCCGGTTGTTGAATCAAAGGAATCGATGAAATATTCGGGTATAGTAAGCAGAGAACAAATTATTAAACGGTATCGCAAAGAGAACCTGCTTTTAACTGAAAACCAGGATTGATTCGCATTTTTGTGATCTTTAGCTCATTTTTATCTATTTCTACACATTATCTTGCTTTTGTTTTAGTACAATATTGGAATTCAAATGAAAAAATCGAAAATTTTACTAATCGATGATAATGCACTTAATATTCATATGCTTGAACTGATTTTGCAAAATGACAATTACGATGTAATAAATTCTCAAAGTGGCCTGGAAGGAATTAAACTTGCTGCAGAAAAGCAACCGGATTTAATTTTGCTGGATGTGATGATGCCTGAAATTGATGGGTTTGAAGTGTGTGAGCGTTTAAAAAATACCCCTGCTACATCAGATATTCCTGTTATTTTTTTGACAGCTAAAACCGATACAGCAGGGATTGTTAAAGGTTTTGAACTCGGTGCATCCGATTATGTAACCCGGCCCTTTAATCGAGTTGAACTTCTCGCTCGATTAAAAACACACCTTTCCTTACGGAAATCCCGGGATCGAGTTATTGAGCTGGAACGAAAGAATTCTGTATTGGCTATGGGCACAACTACCAATCACGAAATTAATCAACCCTTAACCGTTCTTAGCGGAAATCTGTTTTTACTACGTGAAACGATGAAAAAAAATGGTCTGACAGACGAACAAGAAAAGGTGTTGCAAAAAATGGATGCGGCAATCATGCGCATCAAAGGAATTCTCTCTAAATATCAAAATCCTGTGGGTGCCAAGATTGCTACCTATTCCGGTGAATCCAAAATGGTGGTCTTCGAAGATTAAACGTCATATCCTGCTGCTACAATATTCTGCTTTACATCATTCAAGCGGCTACTGTCCGCCAGTTCAAATTCCACCCGATCCTGATCCAAATAAATGTGAACATCCTCTGTACCCTCTACGGCAAGTACCGCACGTTCCACATTTTTAGCACAATGCTGACAGGTCATCCCTTGTACATTTAAAGATATTTTTCCCACTTTAACCTCCCCCTTAATTGGTTTAAATACGTTCCATATTTCTGTTTTAAAATAGAACCAGCCTATCATACTTGTTAATACAATGGAGCTACCAATTCGTAACCAGTCCGGTAACATATCATGCTGGTGCGTTATAACAGAAGTCATAAAATCATTCCCCAGCCATACATTAAACAGATATCCAAGCGCCAGGCTAACCAATGCAATGGAACCGATGTAAATAGCTGTTGATTTTTTACCGATTATTTTGAGTACTGTTGTAAAATTTACTGCATTCGTGGCCGGTCCGCTTAATAAAAATACCAGGGCTGCTCCCGGCGAAAGGCCTTTCATCAGCAATGCAGCTGCAATGGGTGTGGATGCCGAAGCGCACACATAAACTGGTATTCCGATAACCAGCATCAGAAGCATGGAAAGAAACGGACTGTTCATATAGGTGGCAAAAAAATCATCCGGCATAAACACGCCAACCGCACCGGCAATTAAGATTCCGACTAATAACGTATTCACTATAGCGCCGAGTAATTCATATTCCACATACTTAGGCACTCCTTTTAAGCGCTCGCCGAAACTTTCCGTGCTTACAGGTTGCGCTTCCGAAACATCTTCTGAATCTTCTTTATCAAAGATATTTATGAAAATACCGGCAATGAGAGCTGTAATTACAGAGGCCACGATTCGTGCTACAGCAAACAGCCAGCCCATTAACGAATAGGTAAGCATAAAACTGTCTGCACCAATTTGCGGCGTAGTAATCAGAAAGGAAACGACAGAACCTTTTGAAGCGCCGCTGCGCCGCATGGAAGTGGCCACAGGAACGACTCCGCAAGAACAAAGCGGTAACGGAATACCGAATAAAGTGGATTTTATTACCGAGCCGATACTGCCCTTCCCAAGATGTTTGCGTACAATGGATTCCGGAAACAGCACGTGCAGAATTCCGGCTACTAATAAACCTAATAAAAGAAACACAGCTATTTCATTGTAAAAGGAAAGGGTTTCCCAAAAGAACTGTTTGATGGTTTCTGTAATCAAATCAACACGCTCCTATTAGCAAGCCACTTATTTCTACCCTATTCTAATCAATATTAAATTCGGAATATTCCCATTTCTGAAAAAGAAAAGAACCGTATCAGTAAGTAAGAAGAAATTTTAAATGTTGAATTTTAAATGTTAAATGTTGGTTGAGCCAGGATGGTTTTCTCTTAAACAACGGGACTAAGAGGTGGTGTCCCAATAACTCAACAATTTAACAAGTTAATAACCTAATAACCTAATAACCTAGTAACTAAAAAACTCCCCCAAGCTCTAAACTATAAACCGCAAACTGTTAACTGCAAACTGACCATTGTTTTTAGCATACCACCTAAAGCCAGTCTGCTGTAACGGCATCTATCAGGCGCTGAACCAGCTCTTTATTCTGGCTGTCTATTTCTGCTTTTCGCGGGATGGGGTCGTAAAAAGGGGCAACATCGTGCAGGGTTTGGGGCAACTGCCTGCCAATGGCTTCACTCCAGCGTTTATGCCAGGCAGTGGGTACATTTTCCGGAATGTCTAAGCCCATGAAAATGAGATATAGAATGGTCCAAACCCTGGCCGTAGCTGTAAGCGCATAGCCGCCGCCGAGTGTAAACAATACCCTGCCTTTACAGGACTGATCGGCGAATGTTAGAATACGCTTAAAAATTCGCTCATAGTCGTGGCTGGTCAGTAGTAAATCGGCAAGAGGATCGGAGAAATGTGCATCGGCACCTGCTTGTACTACCAGCACATCCGGCCGATACCAGGAAAGCGCCGGTTCTACCACACCTTCCAGCACGTCAAGATAGGAATCCCCTTCCGTAAACGGTTCCAGAGGAATATTCAATTTTAAGGATCGCCCCATTCCCTGCCCCAGTTCATGCAGCCAGCCTGTACCGGGGAAAATGTATTCGCCGGATTCATGTAAGGAAATCGTCATCACATGGTCATCGTTATAGAAGATATCCTGCACCCCATCACCGTGGTGTACATCGATATCGAGATAGGCTACGTGCCAACCCTGTTCCGTCATTTTTCGAATGGCCAGCGCCAAATCATTGTACAGACAAAATCCGGAGGCCAGCGCCGGGTGGGCGTGATGGAATCCGCCGCCCAGTTGTAAAACCTTGTTCGCTTGTTCACTTAACAAAAGCTCGGCGCCTAACAGAGCGCCGCCTGCTAAAATACGCGCGCCTTCCGCCATGCCGGGCATAATCGGATTATCCGCTGTCCCCAGCCCAAAACGTATACCAGCCTTTTCCCCGGCGTCTTGGCGCGAAACCTTTTCCACAAAATCCACATATTCCGCCTGATGCACGCTTAGTAACTGATCCGGCTTAATCAGTTCCGGCTCGGTGAGTTCCGGCTCGATGCCATACGCATAGAGCAGTTCCAGCATCATCTGCACACGTACCGGACTAAAGGGATGCCCCTCGCCCAGATTATATTTTAGATAATCCGGATGATAAATTACTCTGCGCATGATCGTTGGGGCGGCCATAATATTTCGAATCCTTCTTCGCAGAGCGCACTGGCAATGGATACAATATCCATGGTTCCAATCCGCAGCACCAGACGCGCCTGCTGGTTATCTTCTTCGTACGTTAAAATGGAGTGTATATTAATATTCCGCTTTGAAAGCAGTGAAGCCAGACGCGCCAGTTCACCGGGTTCATCTTTCATGCGGATATCCAATCGGCCTGAGGGATGGTGGACGCCGGTTAAGCGCAGCAAGGCATCTAACAGATCGGCATTGGTGATTATGCCTATTAATTTACTGTTTTCCAGCACGGGCATACAGCCGATTTTTAGTTCCCGCATAACCTGTGTAGAGCGTTCTACAGGATCATTGGGATGCGCTGTTTGCACCTGGGAACGCATTACATCGTTTACAGCTGCTTTTGGATCAAACGGTCGCTCGGCCAGTCGGCTGGTAGCAAGGCGCAGATCCCGATCGGTGATAATTCCTTTTAACTGATTATCCTGTACCACCGGCAAATGGCGAATGCCTTTTTCCTGCATGAGCCTGTAAGCATCACAAAGGGTGGTATCCGGCTGCACCACGATGGGGTTTGGGTGCATGATCTCACGAATGAGCATGTGTAATCTCCAGTTTAAACGTTAATACAAGGGCCGAAACCCTTTGCCCGGTTTTAAACGCATCTCCGCTCCGGCCACTTCACAACCCGAATCGCCCGGCCGAATATGCAATGTTACATCCCACAACCAGGGAATCTCTTCAATCATTTGAGAAACCCGGCCCAGTACAGTGGCCAAATCGGGATTACCTTCAAAACGAACATCTTCCAGCATTTCTTCCAGATCATTGGCCGTTAAGGGTGTTATGCGCACGATTGACAGACCGCCCGTAATCGAAAGGCGAATTAGAGGGCCAAATAAGCGATCCGATTCCATGGCGATGGATACAGGCGCGTCTTCCACATCGTTGGAATCCGCTTCCTTTAGACCAAAGGCTTTTAAGATTGCCGAAATTTGGTTTGATTCCACTTTAATCAATTCTGCTTCCCGGGCTGCATCTACCAAGTCCCTGGCAATACTACGGGCCTGTTCACCATCTGCATCTGTAAACCACACCATTTCGCCCTGCGGTTTATTTCGAAAACGAACATACTGAACCACTTTACCCAAAGCACGGGAAGCGGATTCCGGAAAGAGGAAGGCCGGTAAGGCGCGCGTTCCGGCGCGATCTTCTTCGCGCATGGAGGACAAGCTGCCTTCCGCACCCATCAAACAAAGCAAAACCGGTTTTTCAACCCCATTTTCATCCCGTGCGCGTTTAATTCCAGCCCGTATGGCCTGCTCCACCGGACGGGGTCCGCAACTGCCTACACAGGCAAAACCAATGAGTAAAGCATCTACTGCTTCATCTTTTAAGGCAGTGTAAATCGTGTTTTCATAGGACTGCGGGTCCGTAAACGCACCGAGATCCACCAGCCCCGGACCTGCCAGTTCCAGGCCGTGTGCAGCGCTGGAATCGGCAAATAATGTGGCCACCCCGGTGGAATTGGCAACAATGGCCACACGGTTCCCCTGAGGCAGCGGCTGATGCGAAAGCACCAGCGCCACGTCAAACATCTCTTCCAGGGTTTCTGTGAAAATAATACCTGTCTGATGCAGCAATGCTTCTACCTGCACCTGGCCACCGGTTAACAGACCGCTTTTACCTTCTGCAGCCGCACGACCCGCATGGCTGCGTGCACTTTTCACACAAAGCACCGGTTTTTTGTACGACATTCGCCGGGCAATGCGCACAAAACGTCGCGGATTGCGAAAGGTTTCGAGATAGAGCAGGGCCATTTGGGTTTGCGAATCTTCTTCCCAAAATTGCAGTAAATCATTCCCTGATACATCGGCCCGGTTTCCGGCGGATACAAAACTCGAGAAACCTATTCCCCGCTTTGTGGCATATTCCTGAATCACCAGGCCCAGAGCCGCCGAATGGGAAAAGAAACCGGCAGAACCCGGTTGCGGTAATTGGGGTGAAAGACTGGCATTTAATCGTATTTCGGGATGTGTATTCATGAGTCCCAGACAACTGGGTCCCAAAAGACGAACACCATTTTTTTCGGTTAATCCAACCAGTTCTTTTTGACGTTTGGCTCCGGCTTCTCCGGCTTCGGCAAATCCCGCTGTTACCACCACCAAACCTTTAGCCCCTTTGTGGATTGCTTTTTCCGCCACATCCTGGACCACCTCCGCCGGTACGGCAATCACAGCGAGATCGATAGATTCCGGAATATCATTAATTTTGGCATACGCTTTTACGCCATTTACGGAATCGGCTTCTTTATTAACCGGATACACGGTACCTCTAAAATTGGCTGATAGAATATGACGAAACATCATATTTCCAATACTATCCTGCTCACGTGATGCGCCAATGACAGCGACCACTTTGGGTTTAAGCAGAGGCAACAAGGAGTTAGCCACGGCAATTCGCTCACGTAGTCCGGCGCGTTCCCATAAAGCAGCCGCATTATTGACCGGTAGTTCCAGATGAACCGTATCCGAATCCCACACTTGGTGTACTTTAAAGCCTGAACTTTTAAATACACCCAGCATCGGTTGATTATCCGGCAACACCTCTGCTTCGAGTTCCACATAGCCCTTGGCAGCGGCTAACCCGGCCAGCCGTTCCAGAATCAGTGTACTGATTCCCAGTCCCTGAAACGCTTCTTCAGTCATAAAAGCCACTTCTGCCAGCCGGTTGCCCATGCGGATAAAATTACCGAGGCCTATTACCCGCTCGGTTTCATCCTTAGACGAAACAGCCAGCAAACAGCCGGACTCCACAAAATCGCCATTGCACAAATCTTCGATAACGGACTGGGGCACTTCGTTCATAGAAACCATAAAGCGCATGCGCAGGCTTTCTTTGGAAACCCGTTTCATAAAGGAAGCCACCAGCGACACATCATCGGGACGGGCCGCTCGCAACAGAACACCTTGACCGTCTTTTAGTAAAACATGTTCCCGATACTGCAATCCATCCGGTATGATACGAAACATTCTAATCCCCTTGGTTAAATCTATGCACAGCTAAATGGAAATAAATACAACTTCTGAATATGGGTATCTCAAATTGAACGATTCCTAACCGTCATCGCGAATCGCGACAGCGATGTGGCGAATCCCTTGGGATTGCTTCGCTCCTGCGCCGCTGTTGTGGTTGCAGCAATAACGTCCCCCCGGACTGAGGGGGGTGATTTTTGGCATTATCGAATCACAGAGATTTCACAACCCCCTATCCCCCTTTTTTAAGGGGGATTGAGCGATAGCAACGTGGTAATCCCCTGTGGGTTTGCTTCGCTCCTGCGTATGCAGGATTTGCATGCTGGCGCTTCCTGAGGGGTTTGCTTCGTCGCTTCGCTCCTCGCAATGACATTATTGGGTTTATATCAACAATCGTTCAACTTAGGGGTCTTACGATTGCCATTCCCTAAAACATCTCATTTTAATCAGAGAACTTCCACATATCAAACTGCCTTAGATCGCAAATTACACAATTGCATAAACCGGCGCCATAAAAAAAGGCCTCTGCATAACAGAGGCCTGGGTGATTTCGGCTTACGCCATTTTTTGAATTTCCGCCACAATTTGCGGGTTGGCCAGCGTGGTCACATCACCTGTATCCTGTCCATTGGCAATGGCCGAAAGTACACGGCGCATAATTTTGCCCGAACGGGTTTTAGGCATATCCGGTACAATCCAGACACGACCCGGTTTGGCAATGGGACCAATTTCCGTTGCCAGAGTATTCGTTATTTTTTGTTCCACTTCTTTGGTAGGTTCGATCCCCGGTTTAAGCGAAACAAATACATGCGGAATTTTACCCTTAATCGGATCAGCTACCGGAACAACCGCTGCTTCACCTACTTCCGAAGCCATCAATGCGGCAGATTCCAGCTCTTTAGTTCCGAGACGGTGTCCGGCCACATTGATAACATCGTCGATGCGACCCAGAATCCGGAAATACCCATCCGGCGCTTCAACCGCGCCATCACCGGCAAAATAGGGCCAGTCACGCCAGTCTTTGCTCTTGGGGTCTTTGTTGTAACGGCGGTAATACTGATTCACAAAACGCTCGTCGTCTCCCCAAATGGTAAGCATACGGCCGGGCCATGGATTCTGAATACAGATATTCCCGGCTTTTCCGCTTCCCGCAGGCAATGGTTCGCCTTCATCATCAAAAATGATGGGATAAATTCCCGGAACGCCCGGTCCCGCGCTTCCCGGTTTCATTGGATGCAGTGCCGGAATAGTAGAACAGAGGAAGCCGCCGGTTTCGGTTTGCCACCAGGTATCCACAATGGCCGCTTCTTTTTTACCAACCACATTGTAATACCAACGCCAAACTTCCGGCTCAATCGGTTCGCCTACCGTTGTCATATGTTTGAAATGGTAATTATACTTGGCCGGTTCATCGGGCCCCACTCGACGCAGCGCGCGGATGGCGGTTGGCGACGTATGGAAAATATTCACATCCAACTCTTCCGCTACACGCCAGGGACGTCCGGCATCCGGATGAGTGGGTACGCCTTCAAATATTACAGAAGAGGCAGCCAGAGCCAGTGGGCCGTAAACAATATAGGAATGCCCTGTAATCCAGCCGATATCCGCCATGCACCAGTACACATCTTCCGGATGAATATCTTGGATATATTTGGATGTTCCCGTTACATAAGCCATATAGCCACCGATGGAATGCTGAGCGCCTTTGGGCTTTCCGGTCGTTCCGGAGGTATACATCAGGAACAAGGTATCTTCCGCATTCAAAGGAACCGGATCCACTTTTTTGCCAAGGTATTTGGGAAGTACGTCGTTAACAATCACATCGCGTCCTTCCACGAGTGGTGTTTCTGCCGAGTATTTGCCCGGATAACGCTCGAAGATAAGTACTTTTTCGACTTTCATACCTTCTTTTTCTGCTTCGGCACAGGCAATATCCGCTTTTTCTTTATGATCCAACAATTTACCACCACGATAATAAGAATCGGCTGTAATCAGAAAACGGCTCTTAGCATCTACAATACGGTCTGCTGCTGCTTTGCCGGAAAATCCGGAAAACACCTGAGAATGGATAACCCCGAGACGGGCGCAGGCCAGCATCACAATCGGTAGTTCCGCAATCATCGGCATATGAAGGGTCACCGTATCACCGGCCTTCAAGCCCAAATCCTGTAAATAGGCTGCAAGTTCATTTACACGAACATATAATTCCTGAAATGTAATATGTTGAATCGGTTCGTTTTCCGGTTCCGGTACAAAATGTAACGCTGTCTTATTTTTATATTTGGCCAGATGACGGTCCACACAATTATAACTGGCATTCAGTTTCCCGCCTACAAACCATTTAAAGAAAGGTGGATTTGACGAATCCAGCGTGGTGTGCCAGTATTTATCCCAATCCAGCAAATCGGCATATTCTTTATAACATTCCGGGAAATTTTCCATTTTAAAACGTTCCAGAATGTCTTTGGTTGTTACGTTTGCCTGCCCGATAAATTCGGTTGGCGCCGGATAGTATTCCTCTTCTTTCCAGTGGACGGCTATCTGAGCCTCGGAGACTTCATCATTTTTCATTTTTTTGTCAGCCATTTGCATATCTCCTCTTAGTTGAATTAATATTTCCTGACTTTCATTTTAAAAATACGGGAATTAATTATTCACCTATGGGCATTACCGTTTTACCATAGGTTTCGTTTACTACTTGAGCTAAAGCCAAATACATAGCTGACAGTCCGCAGAAAATACCTTCCCAGCCGGCAATACTTCCGATTACCGCACTACCTGTAGCGTCATGGATGGCTAACAGGAAGAAGAGTATCCACAATGTCAGGAAAACAACCTGTAATGCTTTATTATGTTTAAGAGTGGCAATCCACATAACAAAGGTAAACAGTCCCCACATAAACAGATAGGCAACCATAGCACCTTCTTCCGGGCCTGCCCACCAGCCCCAGCTCTTCATAAGTAACAGGAAGACCAAAGTTTCCCAGAACAAGCCATAGGATGTAAAAGCGGTAGTCCCAAAGGTGTTTCCTTTTTTCCATTCCATCCAGCCGGCAAAAATTTGCGCCATGCCACCGTAAAAAAGTCCCATTGATAAAACCATACTTCCAAGGGCATAAATACCTGCATTATGCAGATTAAGTAAAACGGTCGTCATTCCAAATCCGAGCAAACCAAGAGGAGCCGGATTAGCTGAAGAATCAACAAGTTGAATATTTTCTGACATGTTTATACTCCTATTTTAGCAATGAATATCTTATTAATGAAATCTTATCTAAAGTTTCGATATATTATTCATGTAGGAGTAATATGTTAGGGGAAAAAAGAAGGAAGTATAGTTAAAGAGAGTCTATGACTACGGAGCATACTTTTGCAGTAGAGGTGCTTACATTTCTTAAAGCACCTTAAACGTGTTTTAGCCGAACAAAGTCTACCATTCAGATGCGATAACAGCAAAAGGATGGACCTCGTGTAATGATTGAATTTCGGGAGTTAGGTTTTATAAATGAATAATAATTATATTTTCCAAGAATGTCAACAATGTGAAAAAAAATACTTAATGCTGTATTTTTTAATCCTTATCCACTGTAACAAGTCTCATCAAATCCTGATTTTGCTGAACAGCTTCCTGTTCCTGAATGATGATTTCTTCCACCCGACAATCGCAATTGGCTTTAATTACATTTTCCATTTTCATGGCTTCGAGTATGAGTAGAGGGTCACCCTTTTTGACCACCTGCCCTGCTTCTACCTGCACCTTGAGCACAAAACCGGGAATGGGCGCTTTGATCATTTGTTCTGCCGGACCGGAGTGCGAAGCGGCCACCAGTTCTTTAAGCTTCCGCATGCGTTCGTCTTCTACGGAAATGGCATAATAGGCACCGTTTACATGCACATGATATACATCATTTTGCTTTAATAAATGAATTAAAAAAGAGTGGCCGTTTTTAATGAGTGCATATCGCCCATTTCCCAATTCGGCTAAATCGAATGCACTCTCTTGTCCATCCAATACAATGTGCAGGGCATCTTCTTTGCGGAAGGTATCATAGATAAATTCGTGTTCGTTAAATTGGGCATATACATTCATTACGACCTCAATGCTTTACTGCGGTGAATAGTTTTCCATAAAGAATTGGCTTCTTTTCCGTTGGAAGACGTTTTAATGGCGATTCGACTTTTTTCATTTAAATAATCCAGCACGGCTGTAAAGGCAGCTGTTTCCGCGGTTTCTTCCGTTGGCGTGAACAGAGCGTCTTTATATTCTTCAATAAAATGAGTTGTAAAGTTTCCACTGCGAAACGCAGGATGTTCCATCACTTTAATCAGGAAAGGGATGGTGGTATGAATACCAAGAATTTCATACTCCTGCAAAGCGCGAATCATCCGATTCATGGCCTGCTCGCGATTGGCGCCCCAGGCAATCAGCTTGGAAATCATCGGATCGTAGTAAAGTGATATTTCGCTGCCCTGGGTTACACCGCTGTCTTCACGAATGCCGGGGCCGTCTGCAGCCTTTAAAAAGACAATGGTGCCGGGTGATGGCGCAAAATTATTTTCCGGATTTTCGGCATACAGACGACATTCCACGGCATGTCCCCAAAACTGTTCTAAGCTGTGCGTACGGGTCATGGGCTCGCCGGATGCAATTAAAATCTGTTCCTGCACCAAATCCAGGCCGCTCACCAGTTCCGTAACCGGATGTTCCACCTGCAAACGGGTGTTCATTTCCAGAAAGTAGAATTTTTTATGTTTATCCACTAAAAATTCAATGGTGCCAGCCCCGCGGTAATCACAGGCTTCGGCGGCGCGGATAGCTGCCGCGCCCATTTCGGCACGTAGTTTTTCATCCAACAGGGACGAAGGCGACTCTTCCACCACCTTTTGATGGCGGCGCTGAATGGAACACTCCCGTTCACCGAGATGAATCGTCTTACCATTGGCATCGGAAAGAATTTGAAATTCTATGTGTCGCGGCTCTTCCACAAATTTTTCAATATATACGGAGCCGTCACCAAATGCAGATTGCGCCTCACGCCCGGCTCCTTCCACAGCTTCGGCAAACTGCTCGTCGCTTTCCACCAGGCGCATGCCCTTGCCCCCTCCGCCGGCTGCCGCCTTTACTAAAACGGGATATCCTATGTCACGGGCAATTTTCTGCGCTTCTTGTACATCCTGAACAGCATCTTCGGTTCCAGGAACAGTGGGTACATTGTGGGCGATCATCAATTTCCGCGCCGCGGTTTTGTTGCCCATCAGGCGAATGGCTTGAGCGGGCGGACCGATAAACGTGAGACCGGCCGCGCTGACAGCTTCGGAAAAATCTGCATTTTCCGACAGAAATCCATATCCCGGATGAATGGCATCCGCCCCACAGGCTTTGGCAATATCCAGAATTTTCTGCCACTGCAGATAGCTTTCCTGTGAGGTAATTCCACCCAGGGGATACGCTTCGTCCGCCGCATACACAAAAGGACTTTTCCGGTCAATTTCCGAAAAAACAGCGACAGAGCCAATACCCATCTCTTTACAGGTACGGATAATACGCAATGCAATTTCGCCGCGATTGGCAATAAGAATCTTTTTTAACATAGAATACCTGTTTTTATGATTCGTGATTCCAGTTTTAGAAAATAAAGCCGAAATATACTTGTAATTTATACACAAATCAAACCGCGCGTTGGAACCGGGTAAAGGGAATTGGGTTATTAGGTTATTAAATTATTGGGTTATTGGGTTATTGGAATGGGATGGTTTTGATTATGGGAACGAAAACATGTTTTTAAAAATATGGATTTCCCTTTGTCTTTTAGGATTCGGTTTTTCTTCCGCTGCTGCCGGAAATGCACATTTTAAATATTATTTTTATCATCCGGAAACAGAGTATGGCTCCGAAGCTATGCTTACCCCTTTGGAAACTGTTTTGAACGGCTCTTACGATGTGCTGCGGAATGGCAGTCACGAAAACAACGGCGAAACAATTGATGTATTTCGCTTAGACTACAGACAGGGATTTAGCACGGTTTGGGAAAACATCACCAGTCCCGGAAAGCACATCAATCGATACGGCAGGAAGCGCTTCCTTAGCAACGAAGTGTTTCCCACCAGTTTTAACCCGGACCATGCTCAGTGGGTGCCGAATTACGGTCATCACATCATTGGCAGCGGTATACTGTGGGTACGTATGGCGGAATGGTACGATTATCATGGTTTCAGCCATCCTTTTCTGTGGTCTTTTGTCAGTACCACGGCCTATCAGCTGATGAACGAAGTACTGGAAAACAACCATTTTAAGGGCAGCAATGTGGACCCGATTGCCGATTTACTCATATTTAATCCATTGGGATTTTTACTGTTCAGCTTCGACTCGGTACGGGAATTTTTCAGTCAAACCGTACGCATGTACGACTGGTCTTTACAACCGCTATATAATCCCCAAAATCACTACATCGAAAACGCCGGTTTGCAGTTCACATTTAAATATACAATTTCGGAAGATTTTGATTTTTTCTTCTATTATGGTATTTACGGATTGGGTGGACTATCTTACCAGCTTGGAAAGGGTTATCACCTTTCCCTTGGCGGCGGTACAGTGGTCAATCGTTTAAATTATCATGATGAACAAAACACACGCTTAACTACGCCGTCCACCGAAAGCGCCGCTGGTATTTTTATAGACCGGAATCATTCCTTACTCGCCTCTGCGGTTGTGACAGCGCCTAAGTTATGGAATATTCGTCTAAATATTTATCCGGGGTGGTTTAATGCGGGTGGATTTTCACCGGGTTTGTATGTGGGCGCGGGTGAATGGGATGGACTGGTTGCGGGAATCACCTTCCGCTCATTCCCCATTGGTTTGCTTACCGAATGGTGTACCGACTGGAAAAAATAAAAAAGCCCCCGGATTTTCCGGAGGCTTTGTGTTAGGGTTTTGCTTGTTACTCAGGATTATTTTTTATCATCATCCACTACTTC
>JANTHG010000029.1 GCA_024762535.1 Calditrichaceae bacterium | reverse complement strand
AATACTTTGGCCATATAAAAAACACCCCCTTTAGTCCCTTCTTGATAGGGGAGGTTATGGCAGCAGCCACAACAGCGGTCGCATCCAGTCTAGGGATTCAATGCGTTGAATCCTTACGATACCAAAGTCGAGCGCTTGTTGATATTACCCCAACCCCTTGCCGTAATTGCAAGTCCCGCGCAAGCGGGATGAAGCAATCCCCAAGTAGATCGCCGCGTTGTTCGCTAACGATCGATCCTTGCGATGACACCCGATTGGGCGCTGGTAATTGAATCGTAACAAAAGTTTTTCCCATTTAAAATCTAACATCCAAAATTTCAGAATCTTCTCCTCAAAATACCTCTTTCCTTAAACGCATTCAATCTGTAACTTGTGTTGAGAAATCAAAGGAAAATGTATGAATTGGATTATCGACCATATTCGGCTTTTTACCAATACGAGTAACCAGGAAATTTCCACATCGCAGGCTGTGGCAATTGAGAACGGCGCCATAGCAGCTATTGCTCCCGTCGAAGAACTTGTACGGCAATTTCCAGACGCCCGAAAGATGGACGGACAGGGCAAACTGCTCATGCCGGGATGGATTAATACACACATG
Source organism: Calditrichaceae bacterium (assembly GCA_024762535.1). Classification (GTDB taxonomy): domain Bacteria; phylum Calditrichota; class Calditrichia; order Calditrichales; family Calditrichaceae; genus JANTHG01. The sequence continues at coordinate 21,209 of JANTHG010000029.1, read as the reverse complement.
CATTTGTACAGTACCTTTGCCCGCGGATGGGCGCTTAAAACAAATCCTTTTGGATTCCAGGAAATCCTGCAGCAGCTTTGGTGGCAGCTGGATAAGGCTCTGGATGAGGAAAGTGTGTATCTAAGCGCGCTGATCCCTGCAATCACCTCTGTTAAAAATGGCGTAACCTCGATTATCGACCACCACGCCAGTCCCAATGCTATTGACGGCAGTCTGGATCGCATTCAGGAAGCGCTGAAAATGCTTGGTTTGCGAGCTGTGCTCTGCTACGAAGTGAGCGACCGTGACGGCAGAGAGCAGGCAAAGGCCGGTTTACGTGAAAACGAACGCTTCATTATCAAACAGAAAAAAGAATCTTCCATGTACGAGGGTATGATTGGGCTGCATGCCGCCTTTACTCTTTCGGATGAAATGCTGGAAGCAGCAGCGGATTTGGGCCAGCGTACGAACAAGGGCTTTCATATCCACCTGTCTGAAGGATTGGCAGACGATTCCCGGCCTGAGTATGGCCTGAGTACCACCGAACGGTTGCAGCAACATGGTATTCTCGGTCCGCGAACTCTTGCTGCTCATGCCATTCATATTTCCCAAACGGACCGAACCATCTTAAAAGAAAGCGAAACCATGGTGGCGCACAATCCTCAGTCCAATATGAACAATGCGGTGGGACGCGCGGATATTTTTGCACTGCTGGAACAAGATATTTTGGTGGGGCTGGGAACGGACGGTATGTCCGCCTCATTATATGGGGACATGCGCGCAGCGAATTTAATCCACAAACATGACCTGCAGGACAATCGTGTGGGGTGGAATGAAGTGCAAAAAATGGTTCTAAAAAATAACGCCCAAATATATCAACGGGTCAGCGGCTTGCAGGCAGGCCATATCGCGCCCGGTTTGCCGGCGGATTTGATACTAATAGATTATTTTCCACCCACACCCATGACCAATGCTAATATCTGGGGACATGTATTATTCGGTATTGCCGATGCGCCTGTGGACACCGTTTTTATTGGCGGGGAACGGGTGCTGTTCCAAAAGCAACTAATTAACATTGATGAAGCGGAAGCGGCTGCCAAAGCCAGGGAATTAACCAAAAAGGTCTGGGCAAAGATGTAGGATAATATGCCCGTATGTCAAAAGGAATCCGTATGCAAAATACCATCTCTCATTTGCAGTGTGTAACCTGTAAGCGGCAATTTGCCGAAGATGAAATCGAGTACACCTGCCCCGATTGCGGCCCGGTACGCGGCACGTTAGATGTGGTTTATGATTTCAAACAGGTGAAACGTCTGTTAAGCAGGGAAAAATTGAAGAGCTGTACTGAAGCCTCGCACTGGCGCTATCTGCCGCTGCTGCCGGTGCACAATCCCGATTTTATCCAGCCTTTGCGCGTGGGCTGGTCGCCGCTTTATCAGCCGCATCGGCTTTTGCAGGAACTGCAGATGCCGCGACTCTATTTTAAAGATGACAGCGGAAATGTTACCCATTCCTACAAAGACCGCGCCAGTTCTGTGGCTATTGTAAAGGCTTTGGAAAAGGGCTACAGCGGTATTGCGGCCGCTTCCAGTGGAAATGCGGCTGCTTCCATTTCGGCCTTTGCGGCCAGCGCCGGTTTGCCCTGCCATATTTTTGTACCTAAAGCCATTCCGCAGGCTAAACTCGCTCAGTTACGCGCCTATGGTGCGGATGTGATTTTGGTGGACGGACCCTATGACGAAGCTTTTGACCTTTGTATGCTCGAAGCGCCCAAAAATAACTGGTACAATCGCAACACAGCCATTAATCCTTATCTTGCTGAGGGGAAAAAGAGCTCTGCATTAGAAATTTGCGAGCAATTAAACTGGAATCCGCCAAAAACCGTTTTGGTTCCTGTGGGCGATGGCTGCATCATCAGCGGAGTGTGGAAAGGCTTTAAGGATTTGTACGAACTGGGCTTTATTGACTTTTTGCCGCATCTTGTGGGTGTACAGGCCGAAGGCAGTTCACCGCTGGTCAAAGCTTTTCAGCAGGGGCGCGATGACGTCATTCCGGAACAGGTGTCCACCATCGCAGACAGTATTTCCGTGGGCTTCCCGCGGGATCAGATCAAGGCGCTGCGCGCTGTGCATCAATCCGGCGGTATGTTTGTTTCCGTAAGCGATCAGGAAATTGTAAGCGCTCTGCATAAATTACCCGCAAATAGCGGGATCTTTGTGGAGCCGGCAGCTGCTACTGCTTTTGCCGGATTGCTCAAACTACGTGAACAGGAAAAAATATCAGACGACGACCGGGTAGTGGTTTTACTCACCGGCAGCGGACTGAAGGACATTTCAGCCTTTCTGGAATCAAATGGTCATTAGCAAAATATAATTGGGAGGCACTATGGATTCTAACCTCTATTTGTACAAAGCGAAAATTGTTTCGGTGTATGACGGCGATACCTGCCATGCGGATATTGACCTGGGACTGCACACCTGGATACGAAATGAAAAGCTGCGTTTGCTGCGCATCAACGCGCCGGAACTGCGAGGAAAAGAACGTCAGGCCGGATTAAGTGCGAGGGATTTTTTAAGGGAATTGATTTTAGATAAAGAGGTGATTATTCAGACTGCAAAAGACCGCAAAGGAAAATATGGCCGCTACCTGGCTGAAATCTGGGTGGAACAGGAAGAAGGCGTCTGGGTGAATGTGAATGATTTGATGGTAACGGACGGGTTTGCCGAGTACAAAGAGTACTAAGATACATGGCCGTTAAACGGTCGTGTGGATTAAATCCATTTATTAGACGGATAAATGAATGCACAAAATGCGAAGAGCAGACAGAACAATTGAAAATGAAGAAGCTTTTCACATTCTCAAGAAAGGTGAATATGGTGTGTTGTCAACAGTAGATGCTGACAACCAGCCATATGGTGTCCCTGTTAATTTTTACACTACTGATAACAGTATTTATTTTCACAGTGCAATTGAGGGACATAAAATCGATAATTTTACTTACAATCCCAAGGTTTCATTCTGTGTTATCGGAAACACGTCTGTTCTTCCTTCCAAATTTGATATTAAATACGAGAGTGCAATTGTCTTTGGCCTGTTGAGCGAGATTTTCGATTCAGAAAAACAAATGGCTTTGGAAGGCTTATTGCACAAGTATTCAAACGGCTATTTCGATGAAGGGTTGGAATATATTAATGCTCTAAAGGAAAAAACGAGAGTTTTCAAAATAAGCATTGAAACGATCACTGGAAAGGCTGGAAAATAAATAAGATAAAACTATCTCATGAATCATTTTAAGGAATACTGTAATGCGCCACCCTTGAGCTTGGTTATTATATTTGCTAATTTGGGGATGTGCAGAATTCAATTAAAAGGGATTATTTAAAACAGGAAGACGAACCGTGAATAGACTTGTTATTTCAGACAAAGACCTGGAACTGAACCAGATTCGGGATTTTTTAGAATCAAAACCGCAGGTGGAACTGAGTGATGTTGCCAAAGAACAGATTTTAACCAGTCGGAAAATTATTGAAGATGTGGTCGCTTCCGGCAAAACCGTGTACGGGGTAAATACCGGATTTGGGAAGTTCGCCGATGTACGCATCCAAAAAGAGGAAACCGCCGAATTGCAGCGACGCCTGGTGCTCAGTCATGCGGCCGGCGTAGGCGAGCCCATGCCGGAATCCATTGTGCGTTTAATGATGCTACTTAAAATTAAAAATTTATCACAGGGCTACAGCGGTATCCGTTTGGAAACGCTGCAATTATTGCTTGATGCGCTCAATCACGATATTATTCCGGTTGTGCCGCAAAAGGGTTCGGTGGGCGCCAGCGGCGACCTTGCGCCTTTAGCCCACATGACTCTTCTGCTTTTGGGCGAGGGCAGCGCTTTTGTAACAGTGGACGGAAAACGCGCACAGCTCCCGGCCCGGGATGCCCTTAAAACAGCCAATCTTACACCGGTTCAACTTCAGGCTAAAGAAGGTCTCGCCTTGCTAAACGGCACCCAGGCCATTCAGGCTTACGGCTTAACCGCATTGCTTGAGGCCGAAAATCTGATTCGTGCGGCCGATATTATTGGCGCCATGAGCTTAGAAGCTTTATTGGGTACGCTAACCGCCTTTGATGCGCGTATTCAGGAAATTCGCCGCCATCCCGGCCAGATTGACGTGGCCCGGAATGTGCGTAAAATATTGCAGGACAGCCCCATTGTAGAATCGCACCGCTATTCCGATCACAAAGTGCAGGATGCTTACAGCCTGCGCTGCATTCCGCAGGTGCACGGCGCTGTGCGCGACGGACTGGCCTACATCAAATCTGTTTTTGAACGCGAAATGAATGGGGTGACGGATAACCCGCTTATCTTTCCGGATAACGGCGATGTGTTGTCCGGCGGGAATTTTCACGGAGAACCGTTGGCCCTTGCAGCGGATCACCTGGGGATTATTTTATCCGAGCTGGCCAGTATATCCGAGCGGCGTATTGAACACATGCTCGATCCGAATGTCAGCGAAATGGCCGGTTTTTTAACCGAAGAGGGCGGACTTAATTCCGGTTTTATGATTGCCCAGGTTACAGCTGCGGCGCTGGTTTCCGAAAACAAAGTGCTGGCGCATCCATCCAGCGTGGACTCTATTCCCACTTCCGCAAACAAAGAAGATCATGTGAGCATGGGAACCTTTGCCGCGCGCAAGGCCAAAGAAATTGCCGAAAATGTAACCAATGTACTGGCTGTGGAACTGATTTGTGCCGCTCAGGCCCTGGACCTGCGTGCGCCCTTAGAACCGGCTCCGGCTACTGCGGCTGTGCTGGATTTGGTACGCGGACGCATCGCGCACTGGAAAGAAGACCGCCTGATGCACGTGGCCATTGATGCGGCACGTGAACTGATTGAAAGCCGCGCGGTTGTTAATACTGTGGAAACGGTTTCCGGTCATTTATATTAAGTTTTGCGTGGGGCTGAACGAACGGTAGCATTTGCCGTTCACCGTAACCGGACTATTTGGCTATTGTCCGCCAATGAGCATCGAAACTATTCACCCTTAGAAAAGGGGGCAAGGGGGAGGTGCTATCGTATGGAAATGGGGCATGCATTAAATAATCGTGTGCATTGTTTATGATTTTTTTGGAATTGGTATAATACATGAAATTACACAGACTCAAAAAAACGGCTACCTTCGATTTCTTTTCTGCTTCCACGGAAACCGTAGCCTCTCTGCCTTTTGTGGAGGGCGAGGTAAAAGCGGGATTCCCTTCGCCGGCGGAGGATTTTTCCGAGATTTCCATTGACCTGAATATCGAGTTGCTAAAAAATCCTTCATCCACCTTTTTCTGTCGTGTGAATGGTGAGTCCATGCGCGATTTGGGAATTGACGACGGCGATTTGCTGGTGGTGGATAAAAGTCTGGAGCCTGTGGACGGTAAAGTGGCCATCTGCTACATTGACGGGGAATTCACCCTGAAAAAGATTAAAATGGAAAAAGATTTTTGCTGGCTGCTGCCTGCTAATGATCATTATGAACCCATAAAAGTTACGGCCGAAAACGAATTTATTGTTTGGGGCATCGTAACCTTTGCCATCAAGGCCTTTTAAGATGTTTGCCCTTGTCGATTGTAATAATTTTTACGCTTCGTGCGAGCGCGTATTCAGGCCGGATTTAAACGGTAAACCGGTAGTGGTGCTGTCTAATAACGACGGCTGTGTGATTGCTCGCAGCAACGAAGCCAAAGCCCTAGGCATTCCCATGGGAGCTGCCGCGTTTAAATACCAGCAAGTGTTTGATAAACACCATGTGGCCGTATTCTCCTCCAATTACGCCCTGTACGGCGATATGAGCGGCCGGGTAATGAATGTTCTTTCCACCTTTACGCCGGATATGGAAGTGTACAGTATCGACGAAGCCTTCCTGAAGTTTGACGGCTTTCCGTCAATGGATTTTGCCGCTTACGCAGCAAAAATTCGCAGAACCGTTACCAAGTCCACCGGTATTCCCGTAAGTGTTGGATTTGCGCCCACCAAAGCGCTGGCTAAAGTGGCCAATAAAATCGCAAAAAAATTTAGTGATAAAACAGGCGGCGTGTACCTGATTGACAGCGAAGAAAAACGCGTCAAAGCCTTAAAATGGCTAAAAATTGAAGATGTGTGGGGGATTGGCCGCAGGCATGCCAAACGCCTTAGAGATAGAGGAATTACCACCGCGTTTCAGTTTACTCAACAGCCGGATCAGTGGGTGCGCGATACTATGACAGTTGTCGGTTTACGCTTAAAATATGATCTTATGGGAAAACCCACCTTAAATATGGAAGCGGTTAAACCCAAAAAGAATATTGCCACAACGCGTTCGTTTGACCACAACTATTCGGACTATGAGCAGATTAAAGAACGGGTTTCCACCTTTGCCGTTACCTGTGCCGAAAAGCTGCGCCGGCAAAAATCCACCTGTAATGCATTAATGATTTTTCTGCACACCAACGGCTATCACAAAGAATTACCGCAGTACAGCCGGAATATTGTGGTAAAGTTACCGTATTCCACTAATTCATCTATGGAAATCTGCCGCTTTGCGATGGAAGGATTGGATAAAATTTTCAAACAGGGTTACCAGTACAAAAAGGCCGGCGTGATTGCCATGGATATTACTTCGCAAGATCAGACTCAGCTGGATCTGTTTCAAAATTCCGATCCGCGCCACAAATCTCTGATGCGCGTGGTGGACCAGATTAACCGCACAACCGGACAGCAGAAGATAAAACTGGGCTGCCAGGATCCGGACCGAACCTGGAAGATGCGCCAGGAACGCCTTTCGCCGCGTTACACCACGCGTTTAAGTGAAATTTTACGGGTAAAAGCCTGATGTGTTTCTACACCAAACAGAGTAAAGAGGCCATCGAGCTGGAACACCGCTATAATGCCAGATTCGAGCAGGAAGCTCTGTTTAAACCACAGCAGATAATTAACGGGTTTTCCTTTCCTCAAACTCCGGTGCTTGCCCACGATCGGCCCGACCGCATCCGCTTTTTTAACTGGGGGCTCATTCCGGCCTGGTCTAAAGATGACGCCATAAAAAAATATACGCTTAATGCCAAAATCGAAACCATTTATGAAAAACCCTCGTACCGGGATTCCGCGAACAATCGCTGCTTGGTGATTGTGGACGGATTCTACGAATGGAAATGGCTTGACGCCAAAGGCAGGAAAAAAGAAAAATATTTAATAACACTTCCGGAAAATGAATTGTTTGCCCTGGGCGGCATCTGGGCCACATGGAGGAATCCGCAAACTAATGAAACGATACGATCCTACAGCATTGTAACCACCGCGGCCAATGAATTAATGAGCGAAATTCACAATACCAAAAAGCGAATGCCTGTGATTTTAACACGGGAAAATGAGCAGGACTGGCTAAGTGGTGCTTTGTTTACCCAATTCAAGAAACCGGAAATAGAGTTGCTCGCAAACAAAATTTAAAGTAATATTACTGGCAAAACATCAAATCGATCAATAATTAAAGCGCTTATGAAAAAAATTATCACGGAACGGGATATTCGCGAAGCAGCCGCTTCCGGCAAACTGGTACTGGTAAAGCCGGAAACCATTGTAACACCGCTTGCTAAAGACACGGCAGCCGAATTAAAGGTGCGCATCGAAGAGGATCGCTCGGCACCGCCTGCCCCCGAATTGCCCCAGGATGTGCCGTTAGTTAAAGTGGTGGCTATTGCTTCGGACCATGGCGGGTTTGCCTTAAAACAAGAATTAATCCCGTATTTGCATGATTTGGGTTATATTGCACACGACCTAGGCCCGGCCTCGGATGCGGCCTGTGACTATCCGGATTTTGCGTTTAAAGTGGCTCAGGCAGTGGCAGATAAAAAAGTAGATATGGGTATTATGATCGATAGCGTGGGCATTGGCTCGGCCATGGCTGCCAACCGGGTAAAAGGCGTACTGGCCGCCAAATGCAATAATACCTTCGAAGCGCACAGCGCGCGGGAACATAATTACGCCAATCTGCTAACCCTTGGCGCCAAAATTATTGGCAGCGAAATGGCCAAATCCATTGTTAAAACCTTCCTCGAAACACCAGGCGGCGCCGAACGGCATCAGAAACGCATTAGTAAAATACTCGACAGAGAAGCATAAAAAGGCAATTTCCAATTCCCAGTTCCAAGTAGCAAAACGAAAGTCGCAAATCGCAACTTACTAATTCTCAGTCTGCCCGGGAACTTGCGGTACCAGGGTCCCAATACCAACCAAGCATCCTTTCTCTTTCCAGAAATCCATCAATTGTGGCTACGATCTCTTTTTGAAAAAAAAGGTAAACAGAGAATTACAACAGGCCGGAGGTAGATAGGGGATGAGCATGGGAACCGCCTTTTGATAGGCTGCAAATTCCTCGCCAAATTCATTCAGCAGTTTCCGTTCTTCCAAAAGGGTTCCGATTAGGGTGTATAGCGTCAGAAGGATGTTGGCGATTAACGCATCAACATCCATAGGCCGGGCCCAAACGATTAAAATGGTTCCGGTGTACCAGGGGTGGCGCACTATGCCTAAAATGCCTTCGCGACTCAGATGCCCGCTTTTGCTTAAGGTAAGATGGGTTTTGCCACCCAGAAGCTGCCGGAAGCCCAGATACTGCCACAGGTCGTAGGCTTTAGCTCCGGCCCACAAAAAATAGAATCCGCCAAGCAAAATCCCCAAACGGACATAGATCCAGTAACCTTTCCAGTCCCAAACCGAAGGGCTTTTTAAGAAGTGAAAATAGTACAAAATGACCACAAAGCTAAGCGTAGCCCAGATGTTGTAGATAAGGCGGTAATATTTAAAATAACTGCCCATAAAAGTACGCGTGCGCTCAATAAAAGCCGGTCGGATGAGCGCACTGTGCAAAAAACACCAGCCGCTTAAAGCGACGGACGCTAACAGATAGTCAAGAAATGTAACGTGCAAAATTTCCCCGTTTCAGTGACTGAGCTTATTACAAGCGCTCTTTTACCCAGTTTTCCAGTCCGCCGGAAATAATAATTTCCTGCGCTGCGGCGCCAACCGGATTAATGGCATAGGTTTTACCATTTGCCGAAAGTGTGCTGGCTGCGAAATCGAGCTGAGCCTGAATGCCGGTTTTAATGGTGAGCGCTTCCGCTCCAAACTCTTTTTTTAAGTCCTTAACGAGTTCCGCCGCTTCAAGCACCAAAAAGCCGTTATTGATGGCGTTGCGCTTGTAGGTTTCGCTGAACGAGCCGGCCAGAACCAGAGCGATGCCGCGGTATTTAAGAGCTGTGGCCGCCTGTTCACGGGAACTGCCTGTGCCAAAATTGAATCCTCCCACCAGCATATCACCCTGTTTAACAATTTTACCAAAATCCGGGTCGTAGTTTTCCATCACCACCTGGGCTTGTTCTTCCGGTGTGATGTCATCCTTGTAGGTGTATTTGCCGGGATAAATTCCGTCTGTGTTCATATTATCCTGTGGACAGAAAATCAATTCGCCTTCCATTTTAACGGGGAAACCATCTAATATAGGAACTTCGGCAGACTGCGCTTTTTTCGTGTGTACAGTGATGCTTCCCCTGACTTCAGCCGGAGCGCTCTCTTCCGGTGCGGTAATTTTACCGGCCAGAGCCGAAGCGGCTACCACTGCGGGGGAAGCCAGATAAGCCTGGGCATTGGGAGAGCCCATGCGTCCTTTAAAATTACGATTGGTTGCGGAAATTCCCACTTCGCCGTCTTCCAGCAAACCGGCGCCCAAACCAATACAAGGGCCACATCCAGGAGGCAGGGGAATGGCTCCGGCGTCTAACAAGGCTTGCCAGTCGCCACGGGTTTCACTCTCTTTTAGAACTTCGCTGGAGGCCGGCGCCACATAAAATTTTACATCCGGATGAATTTTCCTGCCACGAACCACAGCGGCTGCCTGAGCAATATCTTCCACCCGGCTGTTCACGCAGGAAACAAGATATGCTTTTTGTATTTTAACTTCATTGTCCTTAAATGCCGCAACCGGTGTGGCTATTTTTACCGTATCCGGACCCGAAACAATGGGCTGCACGGTGCTGAGGTCGAAGGTTATTTCTTTGGCGTAAAAAGCATCTGTATCGGCTGTTGGCAGGTTGGATTCCAAAGCGGCTATCCGTTTTGGGTTTAATCGGGGGTGTGTTCCGTTACCGTCCGCATCAGAAAATACACCGGCCAAACCGCGTTCTGCTACAAATTCCGCACGGGCTTTCAGCCAGTTAATTGTGACCTCATCAATCGGGAATACACCGGCTAAAGCCCCCCATTCCGTAGTCATATTGGCAATGGATAAACGTTGGTCTACAGAAAGTGCAGCCACGCCCTCGCCGCTGAATTCAATGGCATGATTCAGAACTTCATCATGATTAAAATATCCGGCCAGACTGATAATTACGTCTTTACCGGTAACACCCGGTTTGAGCGTGCCGGTTAAGACCACTTTAGCTACAGGTGGAATTTGCCACCAGGTTTGGCCACTTGCCCAAATGGCAGCGGCATCCGTACGAACCACCGGCGTGCCCAGGCAGCCCAATCCACCGTACATATTGGAATGGCTATCCGAGGCAACCATCATGCTACCGGGGAAAGCGTATCCTTCCTCCACCATAATTTGATGCCCAATACCGCGGCCGGCAGGATAAAAATCCACACCCATCTCTTTGGCAAAGGCTTCAATTTTGGCATATTTTGCCTTATTTTTTTCGCTGGTATCCTGAATATTATGGTCCAGTGTGTACACAGGTTGACGTGGGTTAGCCATTTTTTTAGCGCCAATGGACCTGAATTTGGGAATCACCGCGCCTGTATTATCGTGGGTCATCACATGCGCTGGTTGCAGGGTGATAAAATCACCACTGTGAATGATTTGATTTTTATTTAAACCTACGGCAAAGCGCTGTGCTATTTTTTCAATAAGATTTTGGGACATAAAAGCTCCGTTTCTATATAAAATCCAATAACCAAATAACCAAGGATTAATAAACTGATCATCTACCTTCGAAAACCGGCAATAAATGAAATTAAATAAAATTGTGTAAAATTCAAAAAAAAGGATGTTTCTTGTAGGATTGGAATTGCAATTGAAAATGATTACATTTCTTTAGAACTACCGTATATCAATTCTGGAGATAACAATGAAGCATTCCGAATGTACATTTGAAGGATTTGAAGATGTGCCCTTGTTTGCACAAAGCTGGTTGCCTGATGAAACGGTGAAAGCTGTTATTGCCATTGTGCATGGATTCGGCGAACACAGCGGGCGTTATATGAATGTGGTCAATACGCTGGTACCTCAGGGTTTTGCTGTGTTTGGGTTTGATCATCGCGGACACGGAAAGTCACCCGGGCAGCGCGGTCATATTATGCACTGGAAAGAATATGTAGAAGATGTGGATCGCTTTCTGCAATTCATTCGCGAAACGGAAAAGGATGCACCGATTTTTTTGCTGGGACACAGCATGGGTGGTTTAATTGTGCTGAACTACGCGCTCACCAAACCCGAAGGTTTACACGGCGTTATTGCCTCGGCTCCGCTGCTTTCCCAACCGGGAATCGCTCCTGTGCTTCTCGCCATCAGCCGTATTCTGTCCAAAATCTGGCCCTCTTTTTCCATAGATACCAAATTAGATGTGCAAACCATTTCGCGTGATCCCAAAGTACAACAAGCCTATGTGAACGATCCTCTCGTACACAGCCGTGCGTCTGCCCGCCTCGGTACAGAAATCACAGCGGCCACGGAATGGACGCAGGCTCATGCGGACAATTTTTCTCTTCCGCTACTCATAATACACGGTGAAGCGGATGAGCTGGTAGAACCGCAGGGCAGCGCTGAATTTTTCGAAAAAGTTACCTTTGCGGATAAGACACGCCTGACTTTTAAAGATGGACGTCACGAAACGCATAATGATTTGGAAAAGGAAAGAGAATTACAACAAATTTTAGGCTGGCTGGAGGAACATCTGTAATGTATACATTCGACGCGCCCTGGGGTACCCGTCTTAAAGTAAGTACATTTTTATCGTTAGCAATAATGCTGGGATTGCCGCTTTATTTCTATTTACAAAGCCCGGAAGCAAACATAGCTGTTTTTGCTTTGCCTGCCATTATTCTAATTTCTGCATTTTTTATGGTGCGTGGGTATGAATTGCAGGATAATTTTTTGTACGTTCATCGATTATTCTGGAAAACAAAAATCGACCTGACGGACTTACAAGAAATCAAAGTGGGGCCGGAGTTAACCGCTCATTCGATCCGTACTTTCGGAAACGGCGGTTTATTTGCGTTTACCGGTCGTTTTCGCAACCGAACCCTCGGTTCTTACCGTGGCTACATAACAGACCACAAGAATGCCGTTGCTCTGGTTTTTTCCGGTTATTCTGTGGTAGTGTCGCCGGGCCAGCCGCTTATTTTCGAACAGCAGATACGTTCTTTAAAGAAATTTTGAATGTTAAATTTTAGATTTTGAATTAGGAAGCACTATGAACAACAAATATATTCTTGCGATTGATCAGGGAACCACCGGAACCACTACCATTTTATATGATCAGGCGGGGCAATTGGTCGATAAAGCATATCGGCCTTTTACCCAGTTATACCCAAAGCCCGGCTGGGTGGAACACGATCCCATGGAAATCTGGCAGACGGTGGTTAGTTCTGTTAATGAAATCATGCAAAACAATTCTGTAATTATCAGCGCAGTGGGTATTACCAACCAGCGTGAAACCACCATTATCTGGGACGCCCGCACAGGCAAGCCGGTACACAATGCCATTGTCTGGCAGTGCCGGCGTACGGCCTCCATCTGCGACGATTTACGCGCACACGAAGCGCTGTTTAAATCCAAAACAGGGTTACCTTTAGACGCTTATTTCAGCGGAACCAAAATTAAATGGCTGTTGGAACATGTACCGGATTTACAGGGGAAGGATCTCAAATTCGGTACCATTGATACCTGGCTGATCTGGATGCTTACCGGCGGGAAAGTGCATGCCACGGATTACACCAATGCTTCGCGCACCTTGCTGTTTAATATCGATTCCATGGAATGGGATGCGGAATTATGTAACATCCTGGATGTACCCATGTCCATTCTGCCGGATGTCTGTTTTTCGGCTGATGACTATGGCCGGGTAACGTCCATTCCTGCTTTAAAGGATGTCCCAATTACCGGTGTGATCGGCGATCAGCAGGCAGCCCTCTTCGGGCAACGCTGTTTTGATGCGGGGCAGGTTAAAACGACATACGGCACGGGCGCTTTTATGTTGCTGAATACAGGAAGAGAAAAAGTAGCTTCCCAACACGGTTTGTTAACCACTATTGCAGCCGACGGCGCAGGTAAACCTTGCTACGCGCTCGAAGGTTCTGTATTTATTGCCGGCGCTGCTATTCAATGGCTGCGGGATGAACTGCAACTGATTCATTCTGCGGACGAAACCGAAGCAGCCGCCCTGTCCGTGGAAGATAACGGCGGTGTGTACCTGGTTCCTGCTTTCGTGGGATTGGGTGCGCCGCACTGGAATATGCACGCCCGTGGCACCATAGTGGGGCTGACCCGCGGCTCGAACCGTAATCATATCATTCGTGCGGCCCTGGAATCCATAGCCTTTCAGACCAATGATTTATTGAGCACTATGGAAAAAGAGACCGGTATTTCCATTGAGGCAATGAATGTGGATGGCGGCGCTACAGCCAATCGTTTTTTAATGCAGTTCCAGGCGGACCTGCTGCAAATGCCGCTGGTGCGTCCGGCCATGGCCGAAACCACAGCGCTTGGCGCCGCATACTTGGCTGGTATGCAGGTTGGTATCTGGAAGGACGGAAGCGCGCTGCGTTCGTTGGAACGATCCGAAGGAATGTTTCAGCCGCAAATGGCCCGGTCGGTGCGAGATATATTGTTACAGGGTTGGCAAAAAGCTTTACGTCAAACCATGGCCGAATAGCAGGGTTAAATCCGGAACGAAAAAAAATAGACATGAATAGCGATTCCTGTTAAATTTGAGCTTTTGTAAATTTTACTCAGGCGGTTTTATATGGCTCAGGCAACAGCGCGCGCCCATTCAAATATTGCACTCATCAAATACTGGGGAAAACGCGATTCCTCTCTTAATCTTCCTGCAGTGGGCTCTATTTCCGTAACCTTAGATGCGCTGCATACTACCACTTCTGTCCACTTTAGTTCCGAATGGCCGACAGACCGTGTGGAACTCAATCAGGCGCCTGCTGATGAAAAAACTACCCAGCGGGTCAGCCGTTTTCTGGACATTATTCGACAGAATGCTCACATAGATGAACGGGCGCTGGTGTCAAGTGCCAATAATTTTCCCACAGCAGCTGGGCTGGCTTCTTCCGCATCTGCCTTTGCCGCGCTTTCCCTGGCTGCTTCTACGGCTGCCGGGTTATCCGCTTCACCTGCTCAGTTGTCCGAATGGGCGCGTCGTGGTTCGGGTTCTGCTGCCCGTTCCATTTTTGGCGGATTTGTAGAAATGCACAAAGGCCAGCGGGCCGATGGCAGGGATGCGATTGCCGAACCGCTTGCCGCAGCCGATTTTTGGGATGTACGCATTGTCATCGCCATAACGTCGGAACAGGCTAAGCAAACCGGCTCTACTGGTGGTATGGAGCAATCCAAAAACAGTTCCGTTTACTATCCGGCCTGGGTGGATACGGCAGAAGAAGATTTAAGCGCTATGCGAAATGCTTTACTGCAAAAAGATTTTACACGCGTGGGGGAACTGAGTGAATACAGTTGTTTAAAAATGCACGCCCTGGCCCTTTCGGGTCAGCCCGGGTTGTTGTACTGGAATGGGGTTACCATGGATGTGATGCATGCGGTGCGGAATCTGCGTCGTCAGGGAATAGAAGCTTATTTTACCATCGATGCCGGGCCACAGGTTAAAGTGCTTTGTCTGCCTGAACATCAGAACACGGTGGAAGAAGCGCTGCAGCAAATTCCCGGTGTGTTGCGACTCATTACTACCAGACCGGGCACAGGCGCCCACCTGCTTGGAGAAAAGGCATGATTCGGGCATACGCCCCTGGTAAGATGCTGCTTATCGGTGAATACGCGGTCCTGGAAGGGTGCGATGCCTTGGTATTTGCCGTAGACCGACAGGCCGAAGTTTCCGTGGAAAAAGTGAGCGGAAACGAATATTCCGTTTTATCACCATCTCTCGGGATTTTAGAATCTCAGCCTTTTATCCTCAATCCAAACGGCAAACTCTATTTTGATCCCAATATAAATCCCTTTACAGGGCGAAAGCTTTTATTCTTTCAGAAATTGGTTGAATTTTTTACTAGCCATATTGCTTTAACGCCGTTACCGGCACTACACATTAATCTGCAAACCGATGCCTTTTACTCAGCAGAATGGCGACGCAAACTGGGTTTCGGTTCCAGCTCCGCTTTAACCGTTGCCTTGTTTAAAGCTCTCGATGAAGCCTGGAAACTCCGCCAGAGTCCGGAACAACTATTTCGTCTTGCTTTGGCGGCACACCGCTTTGCCCAGGGAAACAGCGGCAGCGGCATCGACGTGGCAGCTAGTTTTGCCGGACAGGTGGTTCGCTACAAGATGAATTCAGGCGATGCCTGGCAGCAAACACTCCCGCAGGCCGTAACGCCCTGGCACGATTTGCCCATGGCTGTTGTGTGGAGCGGTACCTCGGCCTCCACCAAAGAAATGGTGGCCAGTGTAAGCCGATTAAAAACAACGAATGCATTGTTGTACAGAAATTTAATGGAAACCCTGTGCGCTGATTCTTCCGCCGTTATTCAGGCCTACGCACAGCAGGATTTAGAAGCCTTTTTACGCTTTACAGCAAAGTTCAGGGATGCCCTGCGGCAATTGGGATCCCAAAGCGGAACGCCTATTTTCACCCGTGCGCACGAAGAGCTGGTTCAACTGGCGGACAAGTGGCAGTGTGTGTACAAACCCTCCGGCGCAGGGGGCGGCGACATTGGTATTTTGTTTGCCCCGGATGCCCAAAAATTAGCCGAAACAGAAAGGCAGATTCAAAAACATGGTTACAGGACGATACCTGTACATATGGCGACCGACGGGGTGCATTTTATTAAAGAATCAAATTAAGGTTAGGAAAATAAAATGAGTAGTTCACGTATTTCCGGATTTTACAAACGTTCCGTTCAGGAGCGGTTACGCATTTTATTCCAAAATAAGCATTTAACGGAAGATGATTACGAAGCGCTACGCTCCGGCCTGGCTCTGCTCAAAGCGGACGAGTCGGATAAAATGGTGGAAAATGTTGTCGGCGTGTTTGGCCTGCCCCTCGGTATTGGATTAAATTTTGTGGTTAACGGGAAGGATTATCTGATTCCCATGGCGGTAGAAGAACCGTCGATTATTGCTGCTGTTAGCGCAGCCGCCAAGACCGTGCGCCAGACCGGCGGTTTTATTAGCGAAAGTACACCCGCCATATTAATTGGACAAATTCAGGTGATGGATGTTAAGAACACTTCCCGGGCCAGGCAGGCCATTTTGCAGCGTAAGGATGAAATCATTAACCTGGCCAATAGTATGCACCCCAATATGGCTGCCCGTGGCGGCGGGGCCCTGGATTTGGAAGTTCACATTTTGTCCAAAGCCTCCACTCGGGGCGATATGCTCATTGTCCATTTGCTGGTGGATACAAAAGATGCTATGGGCGCCAATCTGGTAAACAGTATGTGCGAAGGTGTAGCGCCGCTGGTGGAAAAGATTTCCGGCGGAAAAGTTTTTTTACGTATTCTGTCTAATCTGGCCGATCGTTCACTGGTGCGCGCCCGTTGCGAAGTGCCTGTAGATTTACTGGCCGGTAAAGGGTACTCCGGCGAAGAAGTGCGCGACGGCATTATTCTGGCTTATGAATTTGCTGCTGCCGATCCATATCGTGCGGCTACTCATAACAAGGGTATTATGAATGGAATTGATCCGGTGGCCATCGCCACAGGCAATGATTGGCGTGCCATTGAAGCTGCTGCCCATGCGTATGCAGCCCGTGGCGGAAAATACACTTCGCTTACAACCTGGTCTAAAGGGGAAACGGGCAATCTGATAGGAACAATTGAGTTGCCTGTCCGGGTGGGAACTGTGGGCGGCCCGTTGGAAAGTAATCCGGTAGTACCCATTGCCATGCGTATGTTACATATCGAATCCGCGCGTGAATTGGCTGAAGTGCTGGGCGCTGTGGGTCTGGCTCAGAATATGTCGGCGTTGCGCGCGCTGGCTACCGAAGGCATTCAGCAGGGGCACATGAGTTTGCACGCGCGCAGTGTAGCCATGGCTGCCGGAGCGGAACAGGATATTTTTGAAGAAGTGGTGGAACGGTTGATCGATTCTTCGGAAATCAAAATCTGGAAAGCCA
The DNA here is from genome assembly GCA_024762535.1 of Calditrichaceae bacterium. Classification (GTDB taxonomy): domain Bacteria; phylum Calditrichota; class Calditrichia; order Calditrichales; family Calditrichaceae; genus JANTHG01. The sequence continues at coordinate 3,866 of JANTHG010000029.1, read as the reverse complement.
AAGAAATTATTGCCGAAGTTCAGAAAAAAGGTAAACGCAAGGCTACCGATTTGTATATAACGAGTTCGGGGGAGACCCTTCCCAGTGGATACGGTAAAATTATTTTATTTGGAGAGCATGCCGTTGTATATGGAAGCCATGCCATTGCCGCACCGATTCCTCTGGCCATGCAGGCTAAGGCAAGCGAAACAGAACGGGAAGGCATTCACCTAATTATTCCGCGCTGGGGTGTTGAAGAGCGGCTTAAAGCAAATGGGAAGCACAAACACTCCATATTTCGTTCCTTAGATATGATTCTAAAAAAGTTGAATTTAAGAGATGCAAATATTAAAATTGAAGTGTTCCCGCAAGTCCCGCGCGCCATGGGGCTCGGCGGTTCGGCTGCTTTGGCGGTAGCCATTATTCGCGCATTATCAGAAGCCTTTGATCTATCCTTAAACGAAGAGCAGGTTTCCGATTTGGCCTTTGCTTCGGAAACTATTGTGCACGGAACGGCTTCGGGGATTGATAATACGCTGGCAACCTATGGTAAATTTATCCGGTATCAAAAAGGAACGCCACCGGATTTAAAATTTTTACATCCGCCCAAACCGATTCCCATAGTTATCGGTTTAACGTATGTGGAAAGTTTAACAGCGCGGATGGTAAGCAAGGTGGAACAGGCGCGGGCAAAAAATCAGAAAATCTACGATGAAATCTTTAAAGATATTGATCAGTTGGTGCTGCGTGCGGAACAGGCCATTGCGGATTACGATCTGGAATTGCTGGGATCGCTGATGAATATTAATCAGGGCTATTTGAATGCTTTGCAGGTATCGGGACGGGAAATTGAAGAATTGGTGGATATTGCCCGTAAAAACGGCGCTTTAGGTGCGAAACTGACAGGCGGCGGAGGCGGCGGCGCCATCATTGCTTTGTGTGCCGATAACAACAACGCCGAGCAGGTGGCGCTGGCCATGCGTAATGCAGGGTACAAAGCGATGATTACAGAAATTAAATAAAGTTGGGAAGGAAATATGAGCGGAAAGATTGTTTCGTTTGATGATGAAAAACTTATCTTAGTGGATAAAAATGATAATGAAATTGGCTATGAAACCAAAGAGGTATGCCATAATGGAGATGGGATTTTACACCGTGCCTTTTCCATTTTCATTTTTAACAGTAATCATGAATTGCTTATTCAACAGCGCGATGCATCCAAACGCCTTTGGGGAGGGTATTGGTCAAATACCTGCTGCAGTCATCCGCGAAAAGGCGAATCGTATGATATAGCTACCCAGCGCCGTCTGGAAGAGGAAATCGGCTTTCAAACGCCGCTTCAGTATTTATTCCGTTTTCAGTATCAGGCCAAATTCGGCGATCTTGGCTCCGAAAACGAACTCTGTTCTGTGTACATCGGGCACAGCGACCAGAAACCGGCGGTGAATGAAACGGAAATCATGGATTGGAAGTACCTGTCCTTAACAGAATTGAATCGTGATTTAATGCAGCATCCCCATTTATATACACCCTGGTTTAAAATGGAATGGGAACGGATTAGCAAAGAATATCTGGATGCTGTTTTAAATACTTAAATTTTTCGACTAAAAAGAAAACAATTCGGCCAATAATCTGTCTATTCCCCCTCTGTTTAGTAAAACATTAAACTTATTGTCTTTGAAACCGAAGATATCCCTTGAGAACCCAAAATACAAAGGGATATTTTCATGGTCACTAATAAAAAACGAACGACATCCATTTTACTGATTTTTTTAATGTTCACGTGGGCTCAATCTGGATCGGTGTATTCGGATAAGGACGCAGTTCAATTCCTCTCTTTAGATCAATGTGTGCAATTAGCTCTGCGCAATAATCACCAGGCTAAAATATCCAGGCAGGCCTTAAAAATTGCCGAAATGCAATACAAACAGGTTATGTCTTCCTATTGGCCGAGGATTTCCGCTTCAGCTAATTTCATACGTCTCGATGAAAGTCCCCATTTTGTCTATCCGGAAGAGACTTCGAGTTATATGATTTCCGGCTTATTCCCCCAGCCGATTGATGTGGAAGTAACAGTTCCGGAAAAACATACAAAAGTAATGGACCGAACCAATGGGGTGATGTCATTAGATTTTATATATCCGCTGTATCTGGGAGGCCGCCGGTCAGCTTTAGCCGATCAGGCCATTGGACAGATTAAAGTGCGTCAACAAGAAAAACGGCAATCCGATTTACAAATTATGTTTGATGTAACAGAACGATACTATGGACATGTTCTGGCTAAAAAACTTTTTGAATTAGGTACGGAAGCTGTGACCCGGGTGGATGTGACATTGGAACTTACTGAAAAAATGTACAAAAATGGTACAGGGGCTGTAAAAAAGACGGATTATTTAAAAAATAAAATATTTGCTTCCAGTATGCATGCTCTTCTGGCTTCTCTTAAAAACAATGTGGAATTAAGCGCCTCTGCACTTCAGTTTACCATTTCTGATAAAACCGATATCGTTTACGAAACGGAAAATTCCGATTTACCATACCAAAAAATCAATGATAAATATGTATCCAATACATACCATCCGTTTTCGAATAATCCCAATTGGTTAAAAATGGAACAGGCCATACATATTTTTCATGCTAAGCTTGATGAAGCAGAGAGTGAATATATGTTTAATGTCGCTTTAATAGGTCAGCTTAGACATGTCGAAAATAAGTATGAAGCAGGAGCCGTCTCCTATGCGGATAAAAATTCCTGGATGATTGGAGTAGGGCTTCAAATTCCCATATTCAGCGGATTGAGTACAACTTACAAAGTTCAGGAAATGAATGCCCGCCTATCAGAACTTAAAGAAAAACAGTTTTTATTGAAAGATGCCTTAACTTTGCAAATTAAAATGGAATTACAGAAAATTGTGAATCTCCAGGATAAAATTACCGCTTCGCGGGAAGCCATGAATACAGCCATTGAAAACCGTGAGCTGACGGAACGCGCGTACAGCATCGAAATGGCTTCTGCAGAAGACATGATACAATCACAATTATTCGAATCATTTATGATAGCTCAGTATTATAAATCGGTTTATGACCATATTATGGCCAAAGCCAAACTCGATCTACTTTTAGCGAAAGAGTAGAAAGAAGCGCTAAATTAAAATGGACTTTTACAGATAGTGTTTTATTAGGGAAGCAAACAAACCTCATTAAAATTAGGTTAGAGATGAATTTTATAATAGAAAGCAGCTGGTTTATGACACATCGACGGTTAAACCGAATATTCATTTTGGCTATCTGCCTTGCTCTTCCCTGGTTAGTATATGGGCAAAAACAGTCTGCTCCCGGAAAAGACAGATTTGTTGTAGCTTATTCGGAAGAGTTATTTATAGGAATCAATCTGAATGATGTACAGGCGGCGGTAGATATGTGGACGAATGAACTTGAAGAAGGCATAAATAAAAAATTAGGTACCCATTATAACGCAAAGTCGGTTTTTATAAAAAAAGACGAAGATTTACAAATTTCTTTGTCTGAAATTAAGCCCGATTTAATAACCATTAATACATTAAGCTTTCTGAAAATTCGAAATACTAAAAAATATAAACCCATTTTTTGTGGAGATGGAATGGCCGGTCATACAGGAAAAACCCTGGTACTATTGACCCGGAAATCTTCTAACTATAGGACAATCAAAGATTTACAGGGGAAGACCATTGCCTTTCCTAAAAATAAACAATTCAGGCAGATTGAAATGTGGCTGGATAATTTGGTGCTGAAAGAGCAAAAGCAGGTTCACACAAAATTTTTTAAATCCATTCAAAATCCTTCTCGTGGGTCCAAAGCCGTTTTAGATCTTTTTTTTGCCAAAACGGATGCCTGTGTGGTTAGCAAAA